>CAMNLN010000041.1 GCA_946543025.1 uncultured Verrucomicrobiota bacterium | reverse complement strand
GTGGTGGCGGTGGCGCGGGCGGCGGGCGGCGGGCCGGTGACGCTCGTCCTCGCGGGCGTCGTTTCGGGAAGTTTCGCCTCTGCCATTCTGATGGTATTGCTCGCCTGCGCGTCGGCGCGCACGTTGCAGTCCGTGACCTGGTGGATGATGGGGAGCCTGCAGACGGCCGATCCGGCATCCCTTGCGGCGGCGGGCACGTGCATCGTGGCGGCGGCGCTCGTCGTCCTCTCGCAGGCGCGCGCGCTCAACGCGCTTGCGCTCGGGCCGGACCTCGCGCAGACGCTCGGCGTACGCACGGGACGCGTCCTGCCGCTCGTTCTTGGCGCGGCGGCACTTGCCGTGGCGGCGTCGGTCTCCCTCGCGGGTATCATCGGCTTCGTGGGGCTGATCGTGCCGCACGCCGTGCGGCGGATCGTCGGGGCGAACCATCGCGCGCTCCTGCCGGCGAGCGCCGTGACGGGCGGCCTCTTCCTCGTGGCATGCGACCAGCTGGGAAAGCTATTCGGCGAGGTCGAGATTCCGGCCGGGGTCGTGACGGCGCTCGCGGGCGGACCGTTCTTCCTGTGGCTGCTTGTGAGGAGGGGACGCCATGCGTGAGCTTGTGGACAAGACGGTGCGCTTCGGGCCTATCGTGGCGCTGGACGGCGTGTCGGTGCGAATCGCGGACGGCGAGCGCGTGGCGGTGGTGGGGCCGAACGGCGCGGGCAAGACGACTCTTCTGAAGGCGCTCTGTGGCGATGGCACGGCCGTCGTGCCGCAGACCGTCCCCGCCGACCTGTCCATGCACGCGCGCGACTTCGTGATGCTCGGACGGACGGCGAACCTCTCGCCTTGGCGCGCGCCCGCGCGGGCGGACGAAGAGGCCGTGGACCGCGCGCTCGCGGCGGTGGACGCGACGGCGCTCGCCGCACGCCGGATGGACGCCGTCTCGGGCGGCGAGCGGCAACGGCTCGCGCTCGCGATGGCGCTCGCCACCGAGGCTCCGTGTCTCCTGCTGGACGAGCCGGCGGCACATCTCGACTTTCGTCGGCGGGACGAGCTGTTCGCGCTTCTCGCGCGGCTCGGCAGGACCGTCGTCATGGCGATTCACGAACTGCCGTTCGACGCGGATTTCTTTTCGCGCGTCATCCTGATGTCGGCCGGACGCATCGTCGCCGACGGCGCGCCGGATGACGTGTTGACGGAGACGAACGTCTCGGTCGCCTATGGCGTACCCGTTTCGGTCGTTTCCCGTCGTGCCGCGCAGCTTGCGCGCGATTCCTGACTTGTCAGGGGACGAGAGGCGCGAAGTGAAGGGTCGTGAACTGCCAGTCGCCCGAATCGTTCTTCGCGAGCGTGGCCGTGAGCGCATAGGCGCGCGCGTCGTCCACCCAGTTGGGAAGATCGGTGCAGGTGGCGTTGCAGAAGGCTTGCGCCGTGCCGTCCTCCGCCACCGTGACGGTCAGCTGGTCGAACGAGACGCTGAACGTCTGGAGCTCGCGGCGGAAGATGGCAATCTGCTGCGGGAGCGATTCGTGGTCGAGGATCAGGTCGCGTCGTCCGCCGAGGCCCTCGATGCCGAGGCGCGCGCCGACATGCCGCGCGAGCGCCTTGGCCTTTGAAAGCTCCTGAAAGGGATTTTCCGGGCCGCTCTTCTCCAGTTCGTGCGCGACTTGGTCGAACAGTTTGCGGATCTGCCGTTCTGCGGAATTGGCAAGCAGCCACCAGCCGAACAGGACGGCAGCCGCCAGCGCGAGGACGAAAAGGACGCGAATTTTCATGGGAAAGTCATGCCATTGTCGGATACGGTCGAAGCGTTGGCTTGCCTGAGCGCCGCGACGACCGTTGCCGCGTCCAGGTCCTTGGGGGCACGTCCAGCCTTGGCGGACATCGCCGCCGCCGTGCCGGCGGCTTGGCCGGTGGCCATGCACTGTGCCTGTACGCGGATCGAGGCAAACGCCGCCGGCTCGGCAGCGACGAGTCCGCCCGCCGCCAGCAGGTTCGGGCACTTCGCCGAGATCAGGGCCGAGAGCGGAATCGCCCCCGGCTTTTTCAGGAACGAGAGGTTTTGTCCGCTCGATCCTGCCAGATGGCGATCCATCGGATGGGCGGCAAGCGCGATCGTGTCGGCCGGACGTTCGCCCGAGACGAATTCCGTCGCCGTCACGCGGTGAAACGCCGCGAGTTCGCGGCACTCGCGGAAACCGCTCGCCGTCGCCGTCTGGGAAACGTAGGCTTCGCGGAACGCAGGGTCGGCGCCGCGCATGACGTCGACGATCTCCGGTATCTCGCGCCGCATGAGCGCCGTCGCCTCGGCGATCTCGACCGGGTCGGTGACGTCTGCCGTCGCTCGCGTCGCGTTTACGCTGACGAATCCCGGACGGATCGTGCTGCCCCAGACGGCCCACGGTCCGCCGAACGACCTGATGCGCCCCGCCTTCATCGCGGCCTCGAGCGCCGCACGCAGGACGGGATTCGCCGATCGTTCGTTGTCGTGACGCACGAGAACGCGCGCCTTTTCCGTGTCGACGCCGCCTAGATGGAAGCAGAGAGACAGAGGCTGGGCCGCGCCCCGGGCCGATCGGAAGCTTCCGAAGCCGTGGTGGCCGACGAGCGCGCCGGACGCAGAGCAGTCGATGAACATGTCTGCCTCAAGCCGTGACAGGAATCCCGCCGTCGAGAGGGTGACGGCGCGGATGGAAGCGTCGCGCGCCAGCTCCGGCGCGCCGCAGACGGACGTCTGCCACAGGCACGTGACGCCGGCCTCCTCCAGCATCTCGCGCGCCACGCGCCGGTAGATCTCCGCCTCGAACGGCACGTTGCCCTTGGGAAGGTCCGTTATCGCGCCGCCACGGTCTGCAAGCCGTTCGACGAACTCCCACGGAATGCCTTCGACGACCCGCTTGCCGCTGAAGTTGAACTTGGAGATCGGCCCGACGAGCCCAGCCGTCGCCATGCCGCCGGGAAAGCCGAAGGATTCGACCAGCGTCACCTTCGCGCCCTGGCGCGCGGCGGCGATTGCCGCCGTGAATCCCGCCGGACCGCCGCCCACCACGCACACGCCGGCGCTCAGCTTTCGACGGGGCGAAGTGTGGTCGTCTCCGGCGGCGGGGGAGACGGCCAGCGTGGCCGCGAGGCTTCCGCCCAGAAAAGCGCGGCGTTTTATTTTCGTCGGCATGGTTCTCATCGCCTTGAGGTTAAGTTGCGCATCTCGCCGGTCGTGCGGTCGTATGCGTGGAAGTCGAAGCGGATGCGCGGCGGATTGCCGACGGGATCCTTCCGCCAGCCCTGCATGTTGCCGCCGAGCGCGTTCACGTTGAAGAACACGGGCTCGTTGCCGCCGGCGATTGCCTTCGGGACGAGTCCGAAGCCTTCGCTCGCGTGGAAGGCGCGGCTGTCGCGCAGCTTGAAGTCCGGCGTCACGCGCGAGAAGGAAAGCCGCTTGGGGTTGCCGTGTTCGCGCGTTGCGCCATAGTTGCCGAAGAGGATGTGCGTACCGTCCGTGCCGAGCGTTTGCACGCCGTAGTAGATGGGATAGTCGAAGGTGACGTCGTGCGTCCCGAGGACGTCGAGGGTGGTCGTCGAGATCGCAATCACGGTGCAGTCGCGATGCGGCGGATGGTCCCAACGCTTGGTGCCGTAGTGGTCCACGCCGACGTAGAGCGTGCCGCCGATGACGACGGCGCCGTCCAGGCCGCGCGCGCCCGGATAGGAGAGGCGCTTTTCCGTCACCGGATTGAGTTCCTCGTCCCACACGCCGACCATGAGGGGCGATTCGCCGGGCTTGACGTCCCAGAGCCCGTACGCGCCGTAGATGCGGCCGTCCGCGTATGCGATGTCGCCGAGGTGCGGGCGCGCGTCGCACGTCTTGAGGACGTGGCCGGTCTTCCAGTCGATTTTCGCGATGCCGCCCGCGTGGGACACGTAGATGGCTTTTTCGGAACATGTCGCCCCTTGGATATGGCCGTGCTTGACGAGCATGTTCAGTTCGCCCGGCACGGTATAGACGGGCTGCAGCGTCTGGGCTGCGGCGAGGCCGGTTCCCAGCGCGCCCAGAACCGAGAAAATGATCGTGCGCATGTAATCTGGTCCTTTCACAAGGTGCTCTTTCTTTGTTGCCAGGAGCAACGGAAGAAATCTATCAAATCGCGACGGGGCGGTCAAACGGCATGTTGACAGGCGGCGGGTCTCCGTCGGTGACATTGCCGAAGGGAAAAGGCTTATGCTATAATCGCGTCAGCAAATGCAAAACAAGGAGAATGCGTTGTGAAGAAGATAGCTACACTTGCATGTCTGCTGGCGGCGGGCATGTTGGCGGCGGACACGACGCCGGTCATGGTGTCGTTGGTGACGCCCGTGCAGGCGCCGAACAGGAACTACGACGTGACGGGCTTCCGGCTGTCGCTCGTCTACGGCGAATGCCAAGAATTCGCCGGACTTGACATCGGCGTCATCGACAACTCGCGCAAGGATTTCACGGGACTGGTTCTCGGCGGACTCAATTTCGTCGGCGAGCGGCTCTACGGCGCGCAGGTTGGTCTGGCCAACTGGAATGGCAATGGCGATACGACATGGGAACGCCGTTCCGTTGGCGCACAGGTGGGTATCCTGAACTACGCCGACACCTTCTGCGGCTTGCAGTCCGGCTTCCTCAACATTTCCGGCGAGTCGTTCATGGGACTGCAGGCAAGCTTGATCAACTGCGCGCACGACCTGTACGGCCTTCAGTGCGGATCATATCTCATCATTGGCGTGAACGTGGCGAGCGGCACCGTGCGCGGCTGCCAGATCGGGCTGGTCAACTATGCAAACACGATCGAACGCGGTTGCCAGATCGGGCTTCTGAACATCATCTCGCAGAACGGATGGCTGCCGGTGTTGCCAATCGTGAACGGCCATTTCTGATCTAACGCGCCGTCGGCATGGGAGCGCCCGGCGCGAGGCGGCCGCGATGGACGATGATGCGATTCCGGTATTGCGAGACGAGCAGGAACGCGTCGCCGTCGATCGGACAGAGCGAATTCCAGAGCGTACTGTCGGTTGCGGCCCTGAACAGCGGCGGCGCAGGGAGAACGCGCATCGTCGTGAAGCGGCCGTCCACAATCTCGTCCTTCGGCACGGCGGCGAGGTGCACGGCGGCGGTGCGCAGCTCGTTCTCCTTGATCAGCGACGTCTCCTGCCACGAGAGCAGAACGTAATTCTTCGTCGCCGCGACGTACGGCGCGCCGCCGTAGGTGTTTCGCCAGTCGCGGCGGGCGAGGAACGGACTGAAGCGGTCGGGCGAGGGGCTGCCCACCGTCGCGGACCAGTTGTCCGTCACGCGCGAACGGACGATCTCGGGATGAAGGCATGTATCCTTGCCGTTCGTCTCGATTGCGAGCCACCGCCAGTCGCCCAGCTGCAGGACAACCGGCATCCCGTCGCGGCAACGCGGGTTGTACGACGCCACGCGCACGGGTCCCCATGTCTTGCCGCCGTCGGGCGATTCGATCAGCGAGATGTTCTGGTAGAGTCGCTTGCCGTCGACGTACGGCGTCTCGTCCGCGAAGTAGATCTGCACGCGGCCGTCCGCGCCTGGCAGGACAAACGGTTCCCAGCAGCCGCGAATGACGCCGTCGGAGAGATTCTCGGAGCGGTAGATGATTCGCAGCTTCGACCAGTTCGCGCCGGCGTCGTCGCTTGCGACGAAGGCGATCGCGTAGGGATGGACGCCTGCGCGTTTTCCAGCCGGCCGCAGGTTGCAGGCCAGGATGATGCGCCCGGAGGGCAGCTGTGCGAATTCGGCGTTGGCAAGGCTCACGAAAAGACGGTTCGTGCCCGTGCCTGCCTCGAAGCGCGAGGCGACGACTTGAGGTGGCGACCATGCCTGCGTGTCCTTGCTGAAGCGGATGGTCATGTTGCCGCCGAGCGTATAGGCGGCCATGTAGCGTCCGTCGGCAAGGCGGTGGATGCGCGCGTAGCCGCCAGGGCCGAGGTCCGTCGGCTTGTCCCACGTCGCCTGCACGGGCTGGAGCGTCCGGCAGTCGCGCGGCGGCTTGCCGTTGTTCCCGACGTAGGGCCAGCCCTCGTCGTCCCAGAACAGTTCCTGGATGAAGAGCGGACGCTGCCTCGGCGTCGTATTCTGGACATGGCAGTGATAGGGGAGGTAGTCGTGTCCGTCGATCGTGACGATCTCGCCGTTGTGGCCGGGGCCGAAAAAATAGTCTCCCTTGTCGGATGAGACGACCGTGGTGGCGAAGCCGTCCTTCATCGGGCGGCACTCGCGGTCGAGGAACGGGCCGGCAAGCGTCCGCGCACGCCCCACGACGACCGCGTACGAGTGGTCCGTGTATCGCCCGCGGCTCGCGAAGAGGTACCACCAGCCGTTGCGCCGATGCAGGTAGGTGCCTTCGAACACCTTGCTGCGCGAGGGATTGCGGTCGCGCTCGCGGTGGACGCCGGCCATGTGTTCATAGACGGCGCCCGGCGCGAGGGATTTGCCGTCAGACGCGAGCTTGATGCGGTGGACCTTCCCGACGGAGCCGAAGAAGAGCCAAAGGTCGCCGGTGGCGTCGTCGCGCACGGCCTCGGGGTCGATCGTGTCGAAGATGCCCGTTTCTCGGCCTTTTGTGAGGATGCGTCCGTCCGTGAAGGGGCCTTCGGGATCTTTCGATGAATAGACGGCGATCGCGCTGTCGTCGAGTCGGTTCACGAGCGAGATGAACAGCAGGTACTCGTCGCCGAGCTTGAACATGTCGGGTGCCCAGATGTGCGCCCATTCCTTGCTGATGCGCGCGTATTCCTCGTCCGTGAAAAGACGCTTGCCGGTGTCCTCCCAGTGGAAAAAGTCTTTGCTCTTCAAAATAGACTTCGCCGTCGAGGCAGCGCGCCAGGTGCCGTCGGGCGCCTGCCAGAACGTCGGATCGGCGCAGTCCGCCCGCCAGACGGGATTGGTCCAGACGGCACACTGCGCCACGTGCGCGAGCATGGCGACGGCAACGAACGTTACTTTCATGTTGAGCCTTTCCATGTTGTGAGACGCGGACACTATATCACAAATCGGCCTCATTCGGCCAGCCTGACGGTTGGCGGCGCGTGAGGCGAAAATCATGTTGGGTGTTGACTTTCGCGGCCTGATAGGGGATAATTTACATAACTTTCACGGGATATTCTCCCCGGAGGTCGGAAGATGGCAGAAGAAAAGACAGAACAAGACGCGGGCGCTGTTGACCTGAGCGGCATCGGCTCCTTTGATTTCACGCCGGACTGGGCCAAGGGCAAGCCGGACGACAAGTCGCGCTACGCGCGGTTCGAGCCGCGCGAGGAACGCGACGATCGTTCCGACAGGCGAGACGGCGGACGAGGTCGCCCGGGCTTCGGCGAGCGTCGTGACGGCGGGCGTGGAAAGCCGGGCTTCGGCGAGCGTCGCGACGCGGGGCGCGGCCGGCCGGCCTTCGGGGATCGTCGCGACGGCGATCGTGGGCCGCGCCGCGAGTTTCGCCCGTTCGTGAAGCCTCTCGATGCCGAGGTGCGCATCCTGCCGAGCCAGAAGGATCTGGGGGGAATCATCCGCAAGATACAGACGACGCATCTGGCCTATCCGCTGCGCCAGCTGGAGCGACTGTTCCTGGAGAATCCCGGTTCCTGCATGTTGCGCGTCACGCCGCGCGGCGAAGCGGCGGAGACGGTTCGTTTCCACCAGTGCAAGGCATGCGGCTTCGTGGCGTTCTCGGAAGATGAGCTCGCGGCGCATCTGGTCGCGGCGCATCTGGGCGACTATTGGACGGCGGAGGAGATCGATTGCGAGCCGCCGAAGGGCGCGTTCACGTGCGTGGCGAAGTGCGGCCTGAGCGGCGAATTGCTGGGGCCGCCCAACCTGCACGGCTACGACGCGCGCATCCGCGAGATGATCCGCACGCGCTACCCGAACATGAGCGAGGCGGCCTATCGCGCGCGAATCGAGATCGTACGCGATCAGGAAGCGGTGGAGGCTTGGCGGCAGGCCGCTACGAAGAAGACCGTCTTCCGGAAGAAGGGCGAGGCCGACGCGCCGGCGGTCGAGCGAGAGGTGGCCGAGATGGAGTTCCGGATGCAAATCGCGCCGTCGATGACGTCCACGCCGAAGGCCGTGGACGTGTCGGCGGATCTGGCGCTCAAGGCATCCGACCGTGCGTTCGTGTTTGCATGCCGCGACGCGATCGAGCTCGAGAAGCGCCGTCCGCGCAACCTTTCCTTCGCGCTGCACGGCGCGTTTCACCACCGCAAGCTCGAGTTCTTCCGCGCGAACGACCCGCGCGGCCCCGAGTTCGTGGTGGCGGTGAAGCCCACGCCCCTCGATACGGCGCATGCGGTCGCCGAGCTGGCCGCGCTCGTGCAATACGTGGAGGCGCATGGCGAGACGACGCGCGCCGAGCTGCTGGCCGCGCTCGCGGCGGGCGACGAAAAGAAGGCGGCCGACGTGAAGTCTCATATCGCGTGGCTTGTGGAGAAGGGGCATCTGGTCGGCTTCAGCGACGGGATGCTTACGGTCCCCGCGAAGTTCCCGAAGCACACGCCGCCCGGCCGGAGGCCGGCGGAGCCAAAAGGAGGAGAGGATCGCGCCCCTGCGCGACCGGAAGAGCCGGCGGCGGACGCGCAGGAGAGCGTCGTTTCCGAAGCGGCTCCCGAACAGGTGGCCGTGACAGAACAATCTAAGGAAGAACCGAAGGTGGAAGAACCCAAGGTGGAAATCCAGGAAGAAGTCAAGAAAGATGAAACTGCCGATCAGCTGGCTGAATGAGTACGTGGACGTGTCCGACATCCCGGTGCAGGAGCTCGCCGAGCGCCTGACGCGGAGCGGACTGCAGGTGGAGGCGATCGAGACGACGGGGCCGGAGCCGCTCTCCGACTTCTTCGTCGTGGTGGAGGTGAAGACGTGCGAGCCGCATCCCGACAGCGACCATCTCCACGTGACGACCGTGACGGACGGCACGGAGACGTGGCAGGTGGTGTGCGGCGCGCCGAACTGCCGGGCCGGGCTCAAGACGGCGTTTGCGAAGATCGGCGCCGTGATCCCCGACGGCGGCTTCAAGATCAAGAAGGGCAAGCTGCGCGGCGTGGAGTCGTTCGGCATGCTTTGCAGCTCGAAGGAGCTGGCGCTTCCGGGCGGGGATCACGCGGGCATCATGGAACTGCCGCCGGAGACGCCGGCGGGCGCGTTCCTGCGCGACGTGGTGGGCGGCGAGAAGCCCGAGACGGTGTTTGACATCGAGGTGACGTGGAACAGGCCCGACGCGCTGAGCGTGATCGGCCTCGCGCGCGAATACAGCGCGATCCTCGGACGCCCGCTCAAGATGCCGCCCGTCGACTTCGTGGAATCGGATACGGACGTCAACGACGAGGTGAAGGTGACGGTGGCGGATGCCGCGCGCTGCCTGCGCTATACGGCGCGCGTCGTCACTTCCGTGCAGGACGGCCCGTCGCCCGAGTTCATGCGCGCGCGCCTGGAGGCATGCGGCGTCAGGTCGCTCGGCCTGCTGGTGGACGTGACGAACTACGTGATGCTCGAGTGCGGCCAGCCGATGCACGCGTTCGACTACCGCACGCTCGCGGGCCGCGAGATCGTGGTGCGCGACGCGAGGCCGGGCGAGACGATCAAGACGCTCGACGGCGTGGAGCGCAAGCTCGACGAGACGATGCTCGTGATCGCCGACGCGGAGAAGCCGAGCGCCGTTGCCGGCGTGATGGGCGGCGAAGGATCCGAGATCGCGGCCGGCACGGATCGCGTACTCATCGAAAGCGCGCTTTTCGAGCCGACGTCCACGAAGTACACGGCCACGAAGCTGGGGCTCGGCACCGAGTCCAGCTATCGCTACATCCGTGGCGTGGACAAGGACCTCGCCGACTGGGCGAGCCGTCGCGCGGCGCATCTGCTGCAGAAGTACGGAAAGGCTGTCGTCGCCAAGGGCGTGGTGGACGTTGACAACCGCGTGAAGCCCTTGAATGCGGACGTGACGATCGACTTCGATCGCGCGCGCTCGCTGATCGGCATCCCGGTCGGCAACGACGCGATGGTCGTCATCCTCAAGAACTTGGGATTCACCTGCCGCGGCGACGCGCCCGGCAAGCTCTACGCCGCCGCCAAGACGGCCACGTTCGGTGTGCCGTCGTGGCGCTGGGACATTCAGCTGGAGGCGGACCTCGTGGAGGAGATTGCCCGCCTGTACGGGCTCGACAACATCCCCGACACCATGCCGTCCGCACCGAGCGTTTCGCCTCTCTCCGACGCGCCGTTCCGCGCGAAGGAGAAGGTGCGCGAGACATGCCTCGCGCTCGGCTTCACGGAGGCGATGCATTATTCGTTCCTCTCCGCCGGCGAGCTTGAGGCGTTCGACGCGCGGCCCGAGACGAAGGCCGTGCGCCTCGCGCTGCCGGATCCGGTGAGCGCGGAGTACGGCGTCCTGCGCGACTCGCTGCTGCCGCAGCTGATGGGATCGCTCGGCCGCAACGCCACGCATCAGCTGGAAACGGCCGAGCTCTTCGAGATGGGGCGCGTGTTCGGCAAGGCGAAGGACGGAAAGCCGTTCGAGGCCGAGCGTCTCTCGCTCGGATTCGTGGGGCCGGTGGGGCGCGGCGCGCTCGATCGTCGGCGCGCGGTGTCCGTGGAGGAGTCTCTCCTTTGGATCAAGGGCGCGGTGGAGCGTTTGGCTGCCGGAATGCACGTGGGCAAGCTCGAGTTCCGAGTGGCGGAGCATCCGGCGTTTGCGCAGGGCGCGTCTCTCGCGATCGTCGTGAACGGGCGGCCCGCCGGCGTGGCGGGCGTGCTCTCCGCGAAGCTGCGGCATCCGTTCCGCCTCACGACGCAGATGGCGCTTGCGGAAATCGACCTCGCGCCGCTGTTGAAGCGGTTCGACGCCGTGGGCAAGGTGTCGCCGGTGCCGGCGTTCCCGATGGTCAGGCGCGACATCGCGTTCGTCGCGGGCGCGGGCGTCACGCACGAGGCGGTGACGAAGTGCATCCGCAAGGCCGCGCCGCCGGAGCTGATCGACGTTACCCTGTTCGACATCTTCACGTCGAAGGACATCGGCAAGGATCGCCGTTCGTTTGCCTACTCGCTCGCGTTCCGCGCGCCCGACCGCACGCTGACCGACGACGAGGTGAACCGCGCGTTCGTCAAGATCACGGACGCGCTCAAGACGACGCTCCAGGTCGAGGTCCGCGACAACTGATCTTTGCTACGTGGATCCTGGCTTGCACGCGGATTCGGCAGTGTATTTCTCTGACCTTCGTTTTTTGACGGGAGCCTAAAGCGCGCGGCGTGCGCGTCGCGCGTGGGGGCACCCACTTGGGACAAGAGGTTCCAGGGATTCTGCGCTACGGCAAGCCGGGATTCTTTTTTGCACTTTTTTTTATTTCCCCCTTGCGCGCAAGGCTAAAAACCGCTATTCTATTGGCGTCGCGAGGGATTTCCCCTTGCGGGAAAAGGAAACACAAAAAAATGGCAAAGAAAGAAATCGTCCCGACCACCAAGAGTGGCATTATGGCCGCGTTGGCAGAGGCCGCCGGCATCAGCAAGAAGCAGGCGGTTCTCGTGTACGAGAAGCTCCTTGACCTCGCCATCAAGGGCGCGAAGCAGGAGGAGAAGGGTTTCATGATCCCTGGCCTCGGCAAGCTCCGCATCAAGAAGCAGGGCGCGCGCACGGTCCGCAATCCGCAGACGGGCGCGACGATCAAGAAGCCCGCGTGCAAGGTCGCGAAGTTCCGTCTTGCCAAGGCCGCCAAGGACGCCGTGCTCGCGAAGTAACGCGCGAACGCATCGCTTGGATGCAAGGAGAGGTCCGGTCGAGCCGGGCCTCTTTTTTTTTCTTGCATCGCGAGCGCGCGTACAAACGTGATACAATGTTGCCACCCCAAAGGCAAGACGAACGGAAAGGATCAACATGAAGATGACAGGCAAGCTCTTTCTGGGCGGCATCGCGGTCGCGGTCCAAGTCGGCGCGGCGAACACGATGGATGACGTGCGCATCTACGGCCCGGTGGCCGACCGGATGAACGCGTGCATCGCCAACCACGTGTGCGCCACCGACCCCATGTACTTCGCGCGCGAGTTCCGCTATCCCGCCGAGCCGGGCGCGTGGCAGACCGAGTTCTGGGGCAAGTACATGCTCTCCGCCGTGCCGTTCGCGTACTACGCGCACGACGAGGCGCTCAAGGCCAAGATCGCCGCGTCGGTGAAGGAGGTCATCTCAAACCAGGAGGCCGACGGCTACATCGGCAACTACCCGAAGGACCTCCGCGCCGCCGGGGGCTGGGACCTCTGGGGCAACAAGTACACGATGCTCGGACTGATGACATGGCACGAGTATTCAGGCGACACGGCCGCCCTCGCCGCCGCCGAGCGCCTCGCGCGCTACGTGATGGGCATCTTTGGCCCCGGCAAGCGCAACCTGAACGAGACCGGCTGCTGGCGCGGCCTCCCCAGCTGCTCGATGCTGGAGGTGATCCTGAAGATCTACGAGCGAACGGGCAACAAGGACTATCTCGAGTTCGCGCGCTACATCGTCGCGCAGCTCGACGAAGGGGAGCGCTCGCCGCAGCTCATCCGGAGCGCTCTCGCCGGCGTCCTTCCTGGCGAGCGCGTGACCGACCCCGACCCGAAGAGATTCTGGCTTCTATCCAGCCGCAAGAGCTACGAGATGATGAGCTGCTACCAGGGACTTCTCGCGTGGGCGCGCATTACCGGTGACAAGCGCGCGCTCGAGGCGTGCGTGAAGACGGGCACGGACATCGCCGCCACCGAGGTCAACATCGCCGGCGGCGCCTCGTGCCATGAGAACTGGTACGGCGGCACGGCGAAGCAGACGGACACGTATATCTACGAGAACGAGACGTGCGTCGTGACCACCTGGCTGCGCCTTTGCCGCGAGCTGCTCGTCGCGACCTCTGATCCGAAGTGGGCCGACGAGATCGAAAAGACCTTCTACAACGCCTACCTCGCCTCGCAGCGTCCAGACGGCAGCCACTTCGTGCAGTACACGTCCCTCTCCGGTCGGCGTCATCTGGGCGAGGACCACAGCCGCCTGCACACCAACTGCTGCAACGCGAACGGTCCGCGCGGCTACCTCGCGTTCCTCACGGCTCTCCTGACGGCGGACCAGGACGCCGTGATGATGAACCTCTACGCCTCCGGCACGGCATCCGTCACATGGCCGAAGACGGGCGAGAAGATTTCTCTCGAGACGTACACGCTTTACCCGAAGATGGACACCGCGTCGATCCGTTACCGCGAGCGCGAGCCGAAGCGCTTCAAGCTGAAGCTCCGCATCCCGTCGTGGAGCGTCGCGACGCACGTCACGGTGAAGTCCGTGGGCGGCCAGCCTCAGGCGGTCGACGGCGCGAAAGCGGGCTCGTACCTCGCAATCGACCGCGAATGGAAGTGCGGCGACCAGGTGGACGTCCGTTTCGACTTCACGCCCGCGGGGCACCGCCTCAACGGCTGCGCCGCCTTTACGGTGGGGCCGCTCCTCCTCGCGCGCGACGCCCGATTCGGGCGCGGCGATATCTCGGAGGTGCTCGCGCGCTGGGCGAACGTGGACAAGCCGCAGATCTTCCGCACACGTACGCAGGACGACTGCTTCTACGCGACGTTCATGGGGTTGTTCATGACAGGCGTCCACACGAAGAACGCGGGTGAAAAGTATCCCTCGGTGATCGACTTCTGCGACTACGCCTCCGCCGGCAACACCTGGGGCGACGACTCGTCCTTCCGCGTCTGGCTGCCGATCGAAAAGACGCCCGAAAGCCTCTGACCTGAACCGTCAATCGCATCTGCCTTGGCCGTGCTGGCGACGGTACGCTCCTGGCGTGACGCCGCGTTCGCGGATGAACGCGCGCGTGAAGTGGCTTTGGTCGTAGAAGCCGCAGGCTGTGGCGATGTCCGAGACGAGCAGATCCGAAGTCTCCAGCAGCTGCCGGGCCGCATTGAGGCGGATGGTGGAGACGTAGCGCCCCGGCGACATGTTGAAGGTGGCGGTGAATATGCGCTTGAAGCGGCTCAGGGACATGCCGGCGAGTTCGGCCAGTCGATTGAGGTTGAGCGACTCCGCGTAATGCTCGGCGATGTAGCGCGAGACCGTGCGCATGTGGCCGTATCGGCCGGGGTCGGCGCGCGTGTCGGAGGTGAGGCGGTAGGCGCGGGCGGTGCCGATGATGCGGCCTGCGCTGTCGTGGAGCGGATAGACGTCCGAAATCATGAAATTCATGGACCGGTCGGCGGGATATTCCGTGACGCGCTGCAAGACGGGCTTGCCGGTTGACAGCACCTCCTTGTCGAGCGCCATGTAGTCCTCGGCGTAGGGGGCCGGGAATATTTGGTCCGACCTCAGCCCGATCGCGTCCCACTCGTCCTTGATGTTGCAGACGTCGCAGTTGCGCCTGTTGAGGGCCATGATGCGTCCCTTGGCATCCTTCATATAAAAGCACAGAAGCGGCGCCGCGTCCATCATCGCCTTGAACGCAGCTGCGTTCGGACCGAGCGCCTTGAAGAACCTGGCCCGCAGCGTTTTCTTTGTCCGGTCTGTCATCGCGGCCATTATACACCTTCGCTTCCGCGCCGCGCAAGCGCAGAATGCCCAACTTGCACGATGAGTAGGTGATGGCCTGATTGTACATTTTTTTGAGCCTGATGTGCTAGAACGAAGGAGACGATTGTGAAATAATGTTGCCAAAATAGGAGCAAGATAGGATGAGTACTGCAAGGCGCGGCAAGGAACCGTTGATGCTGGACACGAAACGGATGGCGATCTGGGACGGGCCCGGCATTCGCACCACCTTCTTCGTGAAGGGGTGCCCGCTGAAGTGCATCTGGTGCCACAACCCGGAATCGATCAGGCCCGAGGCCCAATGGGCGCGGTTCCAGCACCTCTGCCAGCACCACGAGAAATGCACGATGGACGAGGCGACGTGCCCCACGCGCGCACTGAAGCTCTACGGCAAGCCGATGACGATCGACGAGATCGTCGCGAAGGCGCTGGAGGACAAGGCGTTCTACGACGAGTCTGGCGGCGGCGTGACGCTTTCGGGAGGCGAGCCGCTCTTCTTCTGGGAATGGGCCGCCAAGCTCTTCACGGCGTTCAAGGAGGCGGGGCTGCACACGTGCATGGACACGTCGCTCTACGCGCCGCCGGCCGCGATCGACGCGCTGATGCCCGTCACCGACATGTGGCTCCCGGACTACAAGGCGGAGGACGAGGCGCGCCACGTGAAGCTCACCGGCGTTTCGAACCGCATCGTCAAGAAGAACCTGGAGCGCCTGGTGGCGGCGAAGGCGAAGCTGGAGGTGCGGTGCCTCGTGGTGCCCGGCTGCACGGACGGCGAGGACATCGCCGCTCGCCACCGCTACCTCGCCTCGCTCGGCATCCCGAAGGAGTCCGTCGTCGATCTCGAGTACTACGACTATGCCCGCTCGAAGTACCTGGCGCTCGGCATGAAGGACACGATGCCGCCAAAAAAGTGAAAAGTTGAGAGGAAACGTGATGCGTGAAGAGATGAGACTGACGAGGAAGGCGTTTATCGGGGGGACGGCGGCGTTCGGCGCGCTCGCGGCACGCGAGCTGTACGCGAAGCGTTCGTACTTGGACACGACGAGCTGGGATCCGTTCGTGCCGAACATCGCGGACGAGGCCACGTACCTGCGCCGCAAGTTCCGCCAGGACGTCACCGACAAGGCGACGGGCCTCGATATCGCGGGACTCAAGAATCTCCTCCGCGAGATTCTCGCATCCGGCAAGGCCGCAGGCGAGAGCTGGCGCATCACCAAGGCGAAGTGCTTCGCCGCGCTCTGCACGCGCCAGTCCATCGACGTCTCGCATTTCGACTGGTTCCCCGCCATCGCCTGCTGGGACCGGCACAATCTGCCGATGAACATCGTCCTGGGGGCGCGCGCGAAGGAAATCCGCGAGAAGTACCTGCCGAAGGAGATGGAACTCTCGCGCCGCAGCTCCGGCCTCGGCGCGTGGGGCTGCGGGCTCGACTACTGCCATTCCGTGCCCGAATGGCACGCGATCCTCCCCATCGGCTTCCCCGGCATGAAGGCGCGCGTGGAGAAGTACGCCAAGCCGGGCGACCCGTACTACGAGGGCCTGCGCATCGCCGCCGACGGGATGCTCGCCGGCATCGACCGCTTCATCGCGCAGGCGAAGAAGAACCTGAAGGGCGAAGCCCGGCTTGAAAAGGAGATCGCGTGCCTGGAGCGGCTCCGGAACGGGCCGCCGCAGACGGCCTACGACGTGCTGATGTTCATCTGGCTCGTGTTCTTCTACGGCGACCACCTCGACGCGATGCAGGTGCGTTCGCTCTCGCAGATCGACGTGACGCTCACGCCGTACTACGA
>CAMNLN010000040.1 GCA_946543025.1 uncultured Verrucomicrobiota bacterium | reverse complement strand
GCGGAGGCGGCTGACATCGTCCTTCGTGAAGCCGAGCTTCAGGAAATAAGCCTCGGCCTTTTCGGACAAGGTCTCACCCGGATACTCCTTCAGGCACTTCATCGTCGCGCCGAACAGCTGCTTGTGTCGAGGATCGCTCACCACGCCCACGAAGCCGGTCGTGAGGTAATCTCTCCAAAGCTCTTCCTCGGGAACGCCCAGAAGCGCCTCGAGCAGCATTGCGACCGTCCCCGTCCGGTCCGCGCCGCCGATGCAGTGGAAGACGATCGGATAGTTGTTGTCGTCCATAAACACGTCGAAGACCTTCTTCGTGACGGCACGCCCCGCGTCCGTGAAGGCGCCGGTGTAGGCGCTGTACGAGAGATGAAACCAGTTGACGGACGGTCCGAGCGGAGAACCCGTCATGCCGTAGCATTCGCCGTCGCTTCTCAGGTCGATGTCGCTGCGGATGCCGTAGAACGAGAGAATCCGCGCCACTTCGTGCGCGGAAAGGCGACGTGCGCCGGGCGCAAATCCGGTGCGCTTCACGAGCCTGTTGTGCGAGGCGTGCGACGACAGCTTTTCGCCGCGCGCGATCTTCCGGTGCAGGCTACGTCCCGTGTGTCCCATCTTCTCGAGCTCACCCTTCTTGTCAAGCTCGAGTATCTCCTCCCGCGAGTAATATTCCGCAGGCGCGTTGGAGTTCAGCCCCGCGGTGCGGTAGACAAGCCCCTGCCTGATGCGTCGCCCGCCAAGCCCGCGGCGCCCGCCGACGTCGCGGCAATTCTGCGTGCCGGTCATGCGGATGAGACGCGGAAGACAGTCTTCGGTTTGGAAGCGGCTGACAAAGCCGTCGGTGCCGTCGGAGACGGTCCATTCCCATTCCGTGGCGATCTCCAGGCTGTCCACCGCCACGCAATTCGTGGCGACGACCTGCGCGAACGCGACCTTGCCGTCTGGCAGCCTGCGCACGGTCACCAGGTAGTTCGTCGCGGACCCCTTCCACTCCAGCCGGACGGGGACGGGCAAGGAGCCGCGGCTCTTCAGCTTCGCCGCGTTCTCCGCGCCGTCGAAGCACTTTTCGCACTTCGCCCACGGGGCCTTGGAGTATTGGCGCTGGATCGTGTGAAGCTGGCGCACGACCGCGTTGCTCGCGGGCGCGACAAGCTCGATCCGCGCCGAGAGCGACAGGGCGCACGTCGCCGCGCCGAAAACGCCAATGAGCCTTATGTCCATGTGAGTCTCCTTCGACAGATTGAGGTTGTCAGGCAAAGACGGGCGACATGTTATCAAACCCACCCTTTCCCCGCAAGCGCGAATCGGCCACGCGCAGGGCCTTCGCGGCATTGCGGACGAGATGGGGATGTGCTACACTAGCGGCCTCAACCGACAAACTGGTGGCGCAAAGAAAATGAAATCTGATCTTGATCTGGTCTGCGATCTCGTTCGCGAATGCGGTCTGTTCATCAAGGACGCCGACCGCGGGCACCTGCACGTCGACGCGAAGAGCGGACGGGCGAACTTTGTCACGGAATACGACAAGCAGGTCCAGGAGCGGCTACGCGTGGGGTTGCGCGAAATCATGCCCGACGCGCATTTCGTCGGCGAAGAAGGTTCGACTCAGATGTTCGCGCCCGTCGGGAAGTACTTCATCGTCGACCCCATCGACGGCACGACGAACTTCATCAAGGACTACCGCTTCAGCTGCGTCTCCGTCGCCCTCGTCGTGGACGGCGCGGCGGAGTTCGGCGTCGTCTACAATCCCTACGCGGACGAGATGTTCTGCGCGCGCCGAAACCACGGCGCATTCTGCAACGGAAAGCGCCTGCACGTCTCAAGTGAAACCCTCGAAGACGGGATCGTCGTCTTCGGGACCGCGCCTTATCACGAAGAGCTCAAGGAACAGACGTTCAATCTTGCCTACGCTTACTTCAGGAAAGCGATGGACGTCAGGCGAAGCGGCTCGGCGGCACTCGACCTCTGCACCATCGCGGCCGGGCGCGCGGAGCTGTTCTTCGAGCTCGTCCTCTCCCCGTGGGACTACGCGGCCGGCGGCCTCATCGTGACCGAGGCCGGCGGACTTGTGAGCGACTGCGACGGTCGCCCGCTCGCCTACGACAGGCCCTGCTCCGTCCTCGCACGGAACAAGACCGTGCGCCCCCTCGCGCTCGGCGACGCTACTTCTGCTTTTTCGTGAAGATCACCACGGCGCCGCCCTCGGGGGCGACCACGACCTCCACCTTGCTTTCCTTCGTGACGACTTTCGTCGTCACGGCGAGGTCGGTGGCGTCCTTCGCCGCGTTCGGGCCGTCGGTGTAGAACGTCGCGTCCCATTCCGTGCCGTCGGGCAGGAAGTAGAGCGGCAGCTCGAAGGACGCGCCCTTCACGCCGAAGACGGCGAGATAGAGGCGGCCGTCGTACGTCTCGCGCACGACGCTGTAGTAGCGGCCGATCTTGCCGGCAAGGGGCAGCGTGTTCTTCCAGACCGTCGGAAGCGCGCGCAAGGCCTCGATGCCCTTCGCGCCGCGATAGCGCTCGGGCCAGTCGCAGAGCGTGGCAAGCGGCGAATCGAACGCCACGCAGAGCGCAAGCGCGTGGGCGCGCGTGCCGATCTCCTCGGCCCAGATCTTCCGCCGGTCGGTCTCGTCGCCGTAGCGGTGGCCCCTGCGGCCCTGCGGCACGAACTCTGCCGCGTGGCGGTTGCCGAAGCTGCCAGGCGTAAAGTCGCCCGGGCCCAGCAGGAACCGCGTGAACGGCAATGTCGCGCAGTGGGTGGGCGAGACGTTGCACGTAAACTTGTTCATCTCGTTGCCGCGGATGCCCTCGCGCGTGATCTGGTTCGGCCATGTGCGGTTCATGCCCGTGGGCTTGAACGCGCCGTGGAAGTTGATCATCAGCTTGTGCTTGGCCGCGCAACGAACAACCTTCTCGTACCAGCGCACCATCCACTGGTCTTGGCGGTCCATGAAGTCGATCTTCACGCCCTTGATGCCGCGCCGCTCGAAATCAGAGAACACTTTCTCCACGCCGTTCTCCTCCAGCGCGCTCCAGTAGCACCACACCCAGATGCCAACGCCCTTCTCCTTGGCGTGCGCGAGGATGCGGTCGAGGTCGAAATCCTTGCGCGGAAAGATCTCGATGCCGGGGCCGTGGTTCGGACGGCGCGCGTAGCCGTACCAGCCGCCGTCGATCGTGTGGTAGGGCCAGCCCATCTCGGCGGCGAAGTCGACCATCTTCAGCGTGAGGTCGGTTGTGAGCGAGTTGTTGGAGTCCGTCCACCAGTCCCAGCTTGTCGCGCCGGGCTTCACCCAGTCGAACGCGGCCTCGCCGCCCTCGGGCGGCGGATTGAGGTTGAGGATCACGTCGTTGTTCGCCAGCAGTTCCAGCTCGTCGTCGCCCATGATCATCACGCGCCACGGCGTGAGGTGCGGCGCGCGGGCGATCACGCAGTCCGGCTCCGAATCGGGAATCGGCGCGAGAGCCGCCTCCAATACGGTGCTGTCGGCCGGCTGGACGGCAGCGGCCTTGAAGAAGAGTCCGCTCCAGTCCGTGAGGTCCGCCTCGCAGAGCGCCACCTTCTGGCCCGGCAGCTCGATGATCGCCGGCATGCCGATCAGCTGGTCCTTGCCCGCCGTGCGGATCGACCGGCGGAGAAAAGCCTCCTCCTGCGACGTCTTGAAGTCGCCGTAGACCGTCAGCCACGCGAGCGGGTCCTCGTCGAAGCGCCAGGTGGTGAGCTCCTGCGTCACCGTGAACAGCTCGAAGCCCGGCTGCGCGGGGATGCCGTAGCGAAACGCCACCGCGCCGTCATAGGCGCGGAAGACAAGGTCAAGCCGGCGGTTCGGCGCGGCCTTCTCGCGCAGCTCGAGCGTCAGCTCGTTCGCGTTGTCGAGGATAACCTCCTTCTTGTACAGGCGGTTCGTCCATATCATGTCGATCACGCGCTCGGTCTTCTTCGCCACCTCGAACGCGCCGAACGACTTCTTGCCCTTGAACGCCAGGCCGAGGCGAGACGGTTTCAGAACCTCCTTGCCCTTGCGCTGGACCTGCCATGCGAGGCCGTCCTCCAAGGATACCGTCACCGCCACCTGTCCGTCGGGGGACAGGATCGTCTCCGCGCCCGCCAGCGTCGCCGCCAGCATGACGCACACGCACGCTGCAAGAACATTCTTCATGGATCGCTCCTTGGAATTTTCAGAACAAGGCCATGATATCATAATTCCCCGTCCCCCTCAATCGGCGGGTTCGTCGATCCGCAAGGGCAACGTCATGCCGCATCGAGAAGCCGCAAGACGACGACTCGCGCGCCGACAGTTTTCATCCCAACAAGCGGCGAGCGGCGTCTTGAACGATAGCGGCCACCTTCTCGACGGCCTGGGTAGCGTCGATCACGACGAACCGTTTCGGCTCCGCGTGAGCCAGCTCGAAGAAACCTTCGCGCAGGCGTCGATGGAACATCTCGCCCGCGGTCTCGATGCGGTCGCCCGTCGCGGCCGTGGCGGCCTGGCGCGCGGCGAGCCGTTCGCGGCTTACCTCCGGCGGCACGTCGAGGAGGAGCGTCATGTCGGGCACGAGACCCTCCGTCACGAAGTCGTTGAAGTTTTTCAGGAGCTGCACGTCGATGCCGCGGCCGAAGCCCTGATAGGCGAACGTGGAGTCGGCGAACCGGTCGCACACCACCCAGTCGCCGCGCGCGAGCGCGGGGCGGATCACCTGCGAGACGACCTGCGCGCGCGACGCGAGGAAAAGCAGCACCTCGCAACGCGTGACGGGAGGGTCGTCCATCTCGTCGCGCACAAGGCCGCGAATCAGCTCGGCGAGGCGTGTGCCGCCCGGCTCGCGCGTCACGACAACCGCCTTTCCCTGCTTCCTCAGCCAGTCAGCCAGCGCCTGCACCTGTGTCGACTTCCCGCCGCCTTCCGGCCCCTCGAACGTTATGAATTTTCCTCTCATCTCAGCCGTCCTGCCCTAAACCTTTGTTTCTCCCCTCGCGTATCCACGCAAGATCGTCCTCCAGCGCCTGGCGGCGATCTGCTTCCAGGCGATCCCACACGTCCGGCGTCAGCGGCACGCCGGCGGCGGCGAACTGGTCGCGCAGGTTCTTGAGCCGCCAGGCGGCCGTCTCCTTCTTGCGACGGTCGTAGTCGGACCGCGAGCGCAACGCCTCGTCCACCGTCAGGAACGCAAGCTTGCCGTCCTGCGCCACCGGCACCATCTCGCCCGTGTCGCGGTACGCCTCGATGGCGTCCCACGTGGCGATGTCCGACGCCTCCTGTATCTGGCGCACGTCCTCCGGCAACTTGTCCGTCGTCTTCATAGTCCAAGGGTCTTTCGCATGATTGGCACTCGGCGCGGGTCGATTTCCTGTTCTCCGCCGTTGCGCCTGTAGATCATTTCCTGCTGGAGGCGGGAAGCGTCGAACACGTACAGCACGTCCGCCAGCGTCGCGTAATCCTTGACGTTCCCGATCGACCGCTCGTAGCGTCGCAGCACGTCGGACGTCGGCACATCGTGTCCGCCCGCCAGCACACGGTGGCGGATGCGCGAGGGAAGCATCATCCGCTCCGGCATCCACAGGTAGTAGAGGTGGATCGCGTAGCCTGACGCCTTCGCCTCGGCCAGAAGCTTCAGGTGTCCGCGTCCGGAAAGCGTCGTCTCGAACCCGAACGAGTCGCCCGACGCGATCAGTTCCGCGATACGCATGAGCGTGAGACGGCCGGCCTTCATCGCGGAGAGGCTGATATCGACGGGCGAAAAACCCTTCGCCATCATGTCGGGGTTCACGTATTCGATCGACCCCGCGAATGTCGGCAGGTATTCAAGGGCGAAGGTCGATTTCCCCGAACCGTTCGGCCCGGCGACCACATGGCATACTGGCTGGCCGTCACCCTTCACCTTTCACCCTTCGCCTTTTGCCCTTCACCTACCTCATGTACTTGTCAGCGAAGTCCATGTACTTGTTCCAGTCGTACTCGGTGAGCTTGTGCCGACCTTCGCGGATATGGTAGCCCATGCGCTCGGGGCAGCCGTAGGCATTCCAGATGTCGTGCGCGCGTTTCCAGGCCTCCTCTTCGGCAGGCGGGCCGGCCCACGGGTCCTCCGTCGCGCTGGCCACGTAGCAGATGCGCGGGGCGATGAGCCGCAGGAGGTCGTCGGAGTCGTGCGCGATCTCGGCGTCGCGCCCGATCCACGCGCGATAGTTTTGGCAGAACCAGTTCGGGAAGTTGTTGAGGATCTGGTGGATGTGCTCGCTCTTCGGACAGTCGAAGTTGTTGAGCTTTGCGCCGCCGCAGCCGGAGTTGTTGGAGATGCCCATGGCGAAGCGCTCGTCCTGCGCCGCAGCCCAGAGGGCGGTCTTGCCGCCGCGCGAGTGGCCGATCACCGCCACGCGCCTCGCGTCCAGCTCGGGGCGCGTCTCCACCCAGTCCATCACGCGGCTGAAGCCCCACGCCCACGCGCCGATCGTGCCCCAGCTCGTGCCGGTTCGCGGCACGTTGCGCGACGTCTTGTCGCCCGTCGCGAGGTAGGCGACGATGCCGTAGGCCCAGTCGTCGAGGTTCTTCGAGTACCGCGCCGCGTTCGGGCACACGTCATTGAAGTTCCAGTGGACGTACGCGTAACCCCTGCCCGTGATCGTGTTGGTGGGGATGCCGTCGTAGTCGTACTTCGTGAACGGCGGCACCTTTTCCTTCGCTCCGCAATGGTCGCCGAAGATGAACACGGGGACGGGATGCTCCGCCGAGGCACCTTCCGGGAGCGACACGTGGATGTCGATTTTGATCGTCCCGTTCGCGAAGGTCACGGACCGCTCGCCGATCACCTCGTCCGCCGGACGACCGATCGGCGTTACGCCGAACTGGTTCTCTCCGAACCACTTGAGGACCGCCGCGCGGCCCCCGTTCTCCCATGCGGCGCGCGTACGCGCCGCACAGCTAAACCATGTGCATCCGGCGGCCAGCGCCAGCGCAGCGAGAATCCATGCAATCTTTTTCATGCCGCTAGTATAGCATAATTCCCCCCTTCTGGGGGAACTGCAGGTTCACCGCTTTTTCTCGACCGAGCGACCCGCGCCGAGCCGCTCAGTCGATCACGAACGTCTGGCCCTTGACGGGAGCTACGGCCGTGGGGCAGCCATGCTCCTTGAGGAGCGCGACCATCTGCTCCACGCGATCGGGCTCGCCGTGCACCGCGAACGCGCGTCGCACGGTTTTCCCCACGCCGTCGAACCAGTCCATCAGCCCGTTCCGGTCCGCGTGGGCCGAGAGGGCGTTGATTGTCTGTACGCGCGCACGGAGCGGACATTCCTCGCCGAGGATCTTCACCGTCTCGTCCTGGTACTCCACGAGCCGACGTCCGAGCGTACCTTCCGCCTGGAAGCCGACGATGAGGACGATGTTGCGCGGATCGCCCACGGACGCCTTCAGGTGATGCACCACACGCCCGCCTTCGCACATCCCGCTCGCCGCGATGATGACCATCGGTCCGCGCAGCTCGTTGAGCGACATCGACTGCTGCGGCGTCTCCACGTACTGAAGCCCCGGGAACGTGAGCGGGTTGACGCCCGCCTGCAGCAGATTTTTTGCCTCCGGGTTGTAGCAGTCCGTCGCCTTCTCGTAGATAGCCGTCGCCTTCTGCGAGAGCGGCGAGTCGATATACACGGGAATTTGCCGGATGCGCCCCGCCGCAAGAAGGCGGTTGAGGTAGTAGAGGATCTGCTGCGTCCGTCCCACGGAGAACGCGGGAATGATGAGCTTCGACTTCTGCTGGATGATGTCGTCGATGTACCCCTTCAGGCGCCCTTCCACGTCGTCGGCCGACGGATGCAGGCGATCCGCATAGGTGGACTCGATGAGCAGCACGTCCGCTCCCTGCGGATAGTCGTAGTGCTTGAGGATCGGCTGGTTGGGCTGGCCGAGGTCGCCCGAGAAGAGCAGACGGTGGACGCGATGCGCTCCCTTCATCTCGTCGAGCGTCACGCACGCGCTGCCGAGGATGTGCCCCGCGTTGCTGAACTCGAGAACGAGGCCGGGGGCGATCTCGCGCGGCGCGTAGAGCGGGACGGGAGTCATCAGCGGCATGAGCGCGTCGATGTCCTCCTCCGTGTACAGCGGCTCGAAGAGGTGCTTGCCCTGCTGGCGGCGCTTCTTGTTGACGTACTGCAGGTCGCGTTGCTGGAGAAAGCAGGAATCGCGCAGGAGTATGCCGCACAGGTCTACCGCCTCCGGACGGGCGTAGACTCTCCCCCGAAACCCGTGGCGCACAAGCTGCGGCAGGTTGCCCGAGTGGTCGATGTGCGCATGCGAGAGGATCACCGCGTCGATCTTCGCTGCGTCGAACGGGATGTTCCGGTTGATCTCGAACGCCTCCTTGCGGTGCCCCTGGTAGAGCCCGCAATCAAGCAGGATGCGCCTGCCGTTCGCCTCCACGAGGTGCATGGACCCCGTGACCGTCTGCGCCGCGCCGTAGAACGTGATTTTCATTTTGCCTCGACCGGTTTAGCCGACCATGAAACGGTATTCCGTCGCCGTGCGGAGCGTCTGGCCCGGCTGGACAAGCGTGGTGGGGAACTCCGGCTTGTTCGGCGAATCCGGGAAGTGCTGCGTCTCGAGCGCCACGCCCGTGTTGCGGGCCGGCAGGTAGTAGCCGTCGTAAACCTGCATGCCGGGTTCGGTGGTCCACACTTCCAGCTTGCGGCCCGTCGCCGCCGAGGCGAGCGTGCAGGCGTGGCGGAGCGTCGTGCCGTCCCAGCCGTTCACCGCCCAGTTGATGTCGTAGCCCGCGCCGTATTTCAGGCAGTCGTCGTCCGCGTCGTGGCGCTCGCCGATCGTGTGCGGCTGGCGGAAGTCGAACGGCGTGTCGGCCACCGGGCGAAGCTCGCCTGTGGGAATCATGCCCGGGTTGTATGGCGTGAAGTTGTCGGCACTGATCTGCATCGTATGGTCGAGGATGGTGGTGCCGCTCGCCGCGCCGTTCAGGTTCCAGTAGGCGTGCTCGGTGAGGGAGATCGGCGTCGTCCGGTCGGTCGTCGCCTCCCAGCCGATGCGCCAGACGTTCGCGTTGTCGAGCGTGAGCGTGGCGCGCACCTTCACGTTGCCGGGATAGCCGCCTTCGCCGTCGGGCGACGTGATTTCCATCACGAGGCCGACCTTGTCGTCCGTGCAGATCTCTTCCACCACGTCCCAGCAGCGCAGGGCGAAGCCGCGCGTACCGCCGTGCAGGGCGCACGGGATGCCGGCGGGCGCGTTCGTGCATTCCAGGACGTATTCCTTGCCGTCCAGCGTGAACTTGCCGTCGCGGATGCGGTTGCCGTAGCGGCCCACGAGCGCGCCGTAATAGGTGCCGCCATGCTCCACCACGTACTCGTCGAGCGTGTTCCAGCCGAGCGTCACGTTGTCGAGCTTGCCGTCGCGGTCCGGCACGATCGCCTTCACGAGGCGGCCGCCGTAATCGGAGAAATGAAGTTCCACGCCGTTGGCGTTCACGAGACGCCACAGGCGCACCTCGCGCCCTTCAAACGTTCCCCACGGCTTCGATTCGATGCTTGTCTTCATGATCAGTTTCCTTTTCTGGTTGAAATGGTTCGAGCGAACAAGTGAAGTCTATCACACTTCACCCGATTACCGCAAGCCCCCGACACGCCGGACGGGAAAGGCCGCGTCAGCGAGGCGTGCGGCCATCGCCGCCGAAGCAAGGATTGCCGGCGCGTCGGGAGAATCCGGAATCCACAGGGCCGCGATGCCGGGATGCCACCTGTCGATGAAACGCATCCCCTCTTCTGGCCCGAGCACGAAGAGCGTCGTGGAAAGCCCGTCCGCCAGCGCCGCCGCCGACGCGATCACCGTCACCCCCGCGATGCCGGTCGTCGGCTCGCCCGTGCGTCCGTCGAGGATATGCGAATAACGAACGCCGTTCTTCTCCACGAATCGCTCGTAGTTGCCGCTCGTGGCGACGGCCTCGCCGTTCGTCAGGACGACCGTCGCGGCGTAATCCGGCCCGAACGGGTTGCGGATCCCCGTGCGCCACGCGCCGCCCACCACGCGCAGGTTGCCGCCGAGGTCGATGAGGAGATCGGAGGTTCCGAACGCGCGCGTCACGGCCTTCCACGCGGCGTCCACCGCAAATCCTTTCGCGACCGCCCCCAGGTCGAAGTCGGCGAAATGCCGCCCGTGGCTGAAGCCCAGCTCGCGCAGCTTCGCTCCGACCCACGGGTTGAACGCGCATCCCGAACGTTCGGCGAGCGTCAGCGCCATGCGATAGCAGTCCGCCGTCTCCGGCGAGACGCGCGCGATCCAGTTCGTGCCCCCTTCCCGCGAAAGCCGGCTCAGTTCCGAATCGGGGTTCCAGGCGGAGAGCAGGCTTTCCAACCGCTCGTAGCGGGCCTGCACCAGCCCGCGGATCGCGTCGCGCCGCGGAGCCTCGCCTCGAAACGTGAGTCCGGCGACGGTCCCCATCGTCGGCCATTCGTCACGCGTACGGACAGGGTCGGAAGGCCGCAGCATGAACGCTGCCGTGCCCGCCGCCGCAAACGCGACGACCGCTAGAGACTGGACGACGGTTTTATTCACTTGAAGATATCGAGTGGGCTGGTGGCCGCCGCGAAGCGTCCGGCGGCGGGAGGCCCGGCCTGGAGCGCCAGCTCGGCGCCGCGCACGGCGAGCTTGAACGCCTCCGCCATCTTGACGGGATCGTCCGCCGCCGCCACGGCCGTGTTCGCGAGCACAGCGTCCGCGCCCAGCTCGATCGCCTCGGCGGCGTGGGACGGCAGGCCGATGCCGGCGTCCACCACCACGGGCACGTGGCTCTGCTCGACGATGATCTCAATCATGTCGCGCGTACGGATGCCGCGGTTGGAGCCGATGGGCGAGCCGAGCGGCATCACCGCCGCCGCGCCCGCCTCCTCGCACCGCCGCGCGAGCACCGGGTCCGCGTTGATGTAGGGCAGCGTCACAAGCCCCCTCTTCGCGCACGCCTCCACGGCCTTCAGCGTCTCGATGGGGTCGGGCAGCAGATAGCGCGCGTCGGGATGGATCTCCAGCTTGATCCACTTGAATCCCGCAGCCTCGCCGAGGAGCGCGATGCGAATGGCCTCGTCCGCGTTTCGTGCGCCGGAGGTGTTCAGCATCACCTCCACCTTCGTGCGGTCGATCGCCTTGAGGATGTCGTCGTGCGCGGCGTCGCCTTCGTGGACGCGCGTGAGCGCCGTCGTCACAAGCTCCGTCCCGCTGGCCGCGAGCGCGGCCTTCAGCTGGTCGGACGAGGCGAACTTGCCCGTTCCGAGGAAAAAGCGGCTCGTGAACTTCCGGCCGCCGATTACCAGTTCCTTCATTGTTCTACCTTCTTTTCGTTTGCCAGCGCCTCCGCGAGGCCCAGCCAGTCGTCGTTCGAAAGATCCTCCGCCCGCGCCGTGGACTCCACCACGCCCTTGAACACCGTGCCCAGCTGCTTGCGCCGATGCTCGAACGCCTGCTTGGCGAGGCCGCGCAGCATGTCGCGCACGGCGGCGGGAAGCGCGTCGTTGCGATGGTGGCGCGTCAGCCGCACCACCATGGAGCCGATCTCGGGGCGCGGCCAGAAGCAGCTGGCCTTCACGGGCCGCACGAGCGCCACGTCGTAGTCCAGCTGCATCCAGACGCCCGCCAGCCCGCGCGTCTTCGAGCCTGGACCGGCCGCGAGCCGCTCCGCCACCTCCGTCTGCACCAGCACCGTCATCGTCTCCGGAATCGACGGCACGCGCCGGATCAGCTCCAGCAAGATGCGCGTGCCAGCCTGGTAAGGCAGATTCGAGACGAGCGCAGGGAAACCGTCGCACGCGCCCTCCTTGATGAGATCGAGCGCGTCGCCCTTCAGGACGGTGAGGCCGGGCGGCGAGCCGAGCGCGCCCGCCAGCCGGTCGGCCAGGACGGGATCCTTCTCGATGGCCGTCACCGCGTGGCCGCGCATGAGCAGGCCTTCAGTCAGGACGCCGAGGCCGGGGCCGATCTCCAGCACGCGCGCGGGCGCATCAAGGCCAGTCGCGTCGAGGATGGCGTCAAGCGCGTTCCTGTCGATCAGGAAATTCTGCCCGAGCGTCCGGTTCGGATGGAAGCCGTTCCCGATGCACCACGCCTTGACCTGGCTGGGACTCGTAAGGTTCACTTCATGTCTTCCGGCATCGGATACTTCTTCACGAACGCCTGTGCGCGCAGACGCTTCATCCAGGCGTCGTACTCGGCCTTCGCGGCGTCGTTCTTCACGTTGCGGGCGATCGCGTCGTACGCCTCCGCGAAGGAAAGCTGCTTGCCGACCGTCTCCTCGTCCTTGCGGACGATGAACCCCCAGCCGTCGAGGTTGACGAGCGTGGAGAACTCGCCCACCTTCAGCTTCGCGATCGCCGCCGCGATCTCCGGGCGAAACGCCTCCTCCGGCTTGACGTCCTTCCACTGCCCGCCGTCCTTCGCGTGCGAATCCGACGAGTAGCGGCGGGCCAGGTCGGCAAAGTCTTCGCCTTTCTCAAGGCGCGCGATGATCTCCTCGCCGCGCGTCGTGACGGATGGCGTCTCCTTGTCGCCATCGCGCGGCGGGCGCAACAGGATCACGCTGACGGTCGTCTTGGCCTCCGTCATGTAGCGCGCGCGGTGTTCCTTGTATTCCTTCCGCATCGCA
The DNA here is from genome assembly GCA_946543025.1 of uncultured Verrucomicrobiota bacterium. Classification (GTDB taxonomy): domain Bacteria; phylum Verrucomicrobiota; class Kiritimatiellia; order RFP12; family UBA1067; genus RUG572. The sequence continues at coordinate 3,759 of CAMNLN010000040.1, read as the reverse complement.
AGCGGCGTCGCCTGGAGATTCTTCTCGATCAGCTGGTAGCGCATGGCCTGGATGATCATGTCGTCGCGGATCGCGTTGCGCCAGTCCGTGAGGGCCACCTTCGACTGTGCGAGCGTGGCGGTGAGCTTGTTCATGTCGCCGTCGAACCCGTCCTTGACGATCTCGCGGATGCGGTTGTCCACCACCCATTCCTGCATTTCCATCTTCTTCTCGGCGGCAGCCTGAAGGATCAGCTTGCGGTCGATCAGCATCTCCAGCGTCTCAGAGTAGAGCGTGGCGGCGTCCGTGGCCTTGCTCGCCGCGAAATGGCCGCGCAGGCGCGGATTGCGCTGGATGTCGGCCATCACGTCGCCGACCGTGATGACAACGTCGTTGACCTTGGCGGCCAGGCCGTCGAGCGTGGCGGCGCCAAGCGTTCCCACCAGGGCGGCGGAGACGAAAAGAAATGCTGTTTTCATGGCGGAAAGGATAGCAAAACCGCCGCCCGGACGCAAGGCCGTCAATCTTTCCGCACAAGACGCCAGCCGGGCGGGGCCGAGAACGACTCCTCGGGCTTGCTGCCCTTTTTCGTCCAGCCGTAGGAGATCGCGCCCCCCGGCACGGGCAGGACGGCGGAGCAGGAATCGAGCGGCACGTCCGTCGCCTGCACCGTCACGGTCTTCGCGCGCGCATCGATGGCGGCGACGCCCAGCACGTTCCTCACGTAGAACACGGCCGCGTGGCTCGCAAATCCGTGGTTGCAGCTCGCGTGGGGCGTGTCGTTCTCCCACAGCGTTCCCGTACGCTCGGCCATGAACGAGAAGTAACCCTTCGTCTCGTCGAGCAGCTGGCGGCCGAGCCCGGCGCGCGAGAGCAGCTCCAGGCGCAGGTAATTGCCGATGAAGGCGTTGGAGAAGTAGATCTCGGGATGCTTCTTTGTCTCCTTGCGTTTCGGCCCGAAGTCGGCGAGGAGCGTCTGCCACAGCTCGGGGTACAGCTCTGGCGTGGCGGTCTTGAACATGAACGCGTAGTACTGGCACGTCTCGGTGCACTTGCCGGAGAGCTTCAGCGTGCCGTCGTTCTGGCGCGTCGCGTTGTCGCAGAACCAGCGGCCGGTCCACGCCTGCTTCCGCACCGTCTCGCGCACCTTCCTCGCCTCGGCCGCCAGTTCGGGCATGCCGTAGAGGCGGTCCATGCAGTCGAGCACCTCGGCCCACGTCATGTTGGACGGGTAGTTGACGTCCTGCACGAGCTTGTTCGCCTCGCTCCACTCCACGAACACCCACGCCGGCAGCTTTTCGAGAAGCCCGTCGGAGTTGCGGAACGTCTTGAGGTAGTCGACGAGCTTCACGAGGCGCGGCTTCATCGCGTCCACCGTCGCGCGGTCGCCGCTCCTGCGTAGGTACTCGTCGATCTCGATCACGAGCCACATCGCCCAGTTGGGGATGAAGTTGTGGTTGGGATGGTCGGCGGGATAGCACATGGGCAATGCGCCGTCGGGCAGCTCGGGGAACGATTTCGGCAGGAGGTAGTTCTGGATGAACAGGCGCTCGAGGTCCGTGTTGCCCGTGAAGAGCAGGCTGCACCGACCCGTGAAGAAGCTGTCGCAGAGCCAGCCCGCGCGCTCGCGGCTGGGACAGTCCGTGAACACGTCCACGGCGTTCTGCGCGAACGTCTCGCGCGCCGCCGCGAAGATCTTGTCGAGCGCCGGGTCGGAGGACGTGAACGTCGCCTTCTTCGCGTCCGGGTTCTTGTAGCCGCGCACGTACGGGCCCTCGATCTGGAAGTCGCCGCCCAGCGCGAACACGTGCAGGTAGCGGAACGTGTACGGCTCGAACGCCTCCACGCGATAGCGACCCGGCTGAAGGTCCCACGCGACGCCGTTCGCCACGCCGTAGCGGAGCGGATTCACCTTGCCGTCCTGCAGGATCTCGTCGAACGCCATCCAGAGCCGCCCCGGCTTCGTGCAGGAAACGGTCAGGCCGGGGAAGCCAGACTCGTTGAAGCCCACGTCGAAGACAAACCCGTTGCCGTCCGGCAAAGTCCCTTTGCAGGGCTCGCCCCCCGCGCGCGCCGCCGTCTGCAGAATCTCCACGTGCTGCAGCTCTTTCCATACGTTGACCTCCAGCGTGTCCGCCTCGTAGAGCTTGAACGTCGGCTCATGCCGGTCCACCGAGCGGATCGGACGGTACTTGATCTGTTCCTTTCGGCGCACCTTCGTCGATGCGATCGGCGCGCCGAGCTTCGTCACGGGAAAGTCCGGCAACGGCGCGATGCGCTCGACGAGCGGCACGGACGGCTGCACGGCGAGCGTCAGCGGCTCCCCCTTCCAGCCGAGCGCAAGCCGATACGCCTCGCCGAACGCGCGCTGGAAGCTGTAGCGCGAGCATCTTGTCACGCGCGGCGTCTCCCGGGCGCCAAAGTCGCACCCCGTCATCGCCAGCACGCGGTCCCCCGCCACGACCTCCGCCTGCAGGAAACCCGGCCATTCGGCGATGTAGTAGTTGTTGCAGTTGTAGGCGGAGACCTCGATCGTCAGGTCGTTCCGTCCCTCGCGCGCCGCGAGCGGCCATTCGTCCACGCGGAAGAACCCCTTCGCCGCCCGCGCCGGCCCGTAGCCCGCGAACTCGCCGTTGAGACGGATGCGGTACACGGACGAGCCGGTCACGCGCAAGATCGGCTTCTCGTCGGCCTTCGTCTCGAAGGACGCGCGGAACTCCACGAAGTCGTTCATGCGCGTCGCGCGGCCTTCCGGCCACACGGGCAGCGCGGCCTGGAACTTCGGCGCGGAGGCGGACGCGGCCGCCACAAGCGCGACCGCCGCCATGCAAGAGACAAGATTCGTTTTCATCGGACAGTATCCTTTCCGTCAGGCAAACCGTCGGAGCAGGCCGCGGACCGTCGGCTCGAAGAGGCGGCCGGTCGCCGTCACGCCTAGCCGCTCGAGAGCCGAACGGTCGAGGTGGCAGTCCTTCGGACGCGGCTCGCTGCCGTTCGCCGGCGCGCCGCTACGCACGAGCCGCGCAGGATCGACGCCCGCGAGGCGTGCCGTCACCGTCGCCATGTCGAACTTCGTGAGCGGCTCCGTCCCGCTCCAGTGCCATGTGCCCGCGAGTCGCCGTCCGGCGATCTGCGCGAGCACGTCGGCCACGTCGGCCACATGCGTCGGGTAGCGGACGGCCCAGTCGTCGAACACACGCGCACCCTCTCCCCCTCGCATCGCAAGCACCGCCTCCACGACGGAGGTGACGGACGACTCGTCGAGCGTCTCCACGTCGCCCCAGAGGATCGGTACGCGCAGGATCGCCGCCCGGTCCGCCACGGCCTCGCGCACCACCACCTCGCCCTCGACCTTCGAGACGCCGTAGCCGTTGATCGGATGCGTGGGCGACTCGGGGACGTACGGCGGGTTCGTGCCGTCGAACGCATAGTCCGAGGACATGTAGACGATGAACGAGCCAGGGTGTGCGGCCGTCCAGCGCGCGAGCGCGGCCGTCGCATCCACGTTCAACCGGCGGGCGGCGGACTCGTTGGCCGCGAACTCGTCCGGCTTGCGGATGGCCGCCGTGTGGACGATGACATCCGGCGCGAGCCGGTCCATCAGAGGCCCGACGGCATCGATATCCGCCAGATCAGCCCGCACCAGCCCCGCGCCCGTGCGGGAATGGCACAGGCCCACGACCTCGAAACCTTCCTCGGCGGCGAACCGCCCCATCACGGCGCGCCCGAGCATGCCCGTGGCGCCAGTCACGACAATTTTCATGGCGCTATTGTACCATA
>CAMNLN010000039.1 GCA_946543025.1 uncultured Verrucomicrobiota bacterium | reverse complement strand
TCTACCAGGTGAGCGAGGACGAGATCGTCGGCTCGCTCAACCGTCTCGTGTGGGGCGGCGTGAACACGTTCACGAGCTACTATCGCTGGGGGCCGTTCAAGCGCGAGCAGATCAACCGCATCAACGTGACGATCGGCCGGACGATCACGCTGATGTCCGAGGGACAGAACGCCGCCGAGGTGGCGTTGCTCTATCCGGCGGAGGCGCTGATGTCCACGTATCGTCCGGGCTTGCACGGCGGCGGCGGGCCGGAGAACGCCCGCGTGGCGACGTGCTTCCGCAGCTGCGGCGCGGCGCTCTTCGAGGGAGGGAGGTCGTTCATGTTCGCGGACGCGCCATCGCTTGCGGAGGCGAAGGTTTCAGGCGATACGCTCATGCGCGGCGACCTGCGCTGGCGCGTGGTGGTGCTGCCGCAGGCGACAACCCTCTCGACGGCGGCGCTGCGAAACGTTCATGCCTTCTGGAAGGCTGGCGGCGCGGTGGTGGCCGTGGGCGCGTGCCCGGCGAACAGCGAAGCCGCGTTCCCGGACGAGACGTCGACGCGCCTCTGCGCGGAAATGTTCGGCGAGGGTGCGCGTTCCCGTTCGTTCAGCGTGGCGCGCAGCGCGGTCGGCGGGTGCGGCGTGTTCCTCGCGGGACAGCAAACCGCCTCGCTCTGCGACGTCGTGGACGCGCTTCTCGAGCCGCCCCTCGCCATCACGGCGAACGCGAAGACGGCGCATCTGCGCGTGGCGCGCCGGCGGACGGCCGAAGGTGACGTCGTGTTCGCGCTGAACGACTCGCCCGACGCGTGGCGCGGGGCCGTGCGCCTCGCCGGCAACGCGTCGGCCGAGCTGTGGAATCCGCGTACGGGCGCGCACGGCCCCGCGCCGGCGGGCGTGGACGGCCTCGTACTCGACCTGCCGCCGTTCGGTGCCGTGCTTCTCACGACGGTCCGTCCGCTTGCGCAGGCGCGGCGCGCGTTCGACGAGAAGAAATTCATACCCACGGTAATGCCCCTCGGCGCGCCGCTCGCGAAGGTGGGCACGCTGTCCCGGGCGCGCGATGTGGAGGCTGAATGCAAGGTACGCGAGGACAACTCCGCCTGGGCGCGTGCGTGCATCTTGAAGGGTGGCGTGGACACGTTCATGTTCGTGCCGTTCGTCTACGCCTCATCACCCTGCGTGGACGGCATGCGCGGCCTTTCCGTCGAGACGGAAGTGAAGGACGATCAGCCGTTTGCGCCGGAGCTTCTCGTGTTCGCGGCGATGGAGGACGGCTCGCTGTACCTCGCCCACGCGGGGCGTTCGCTCGCCGACAAGGGACGTGTGCGGTCTTACGTGCCGTTCGCGTTGTTCGCGCGTCACGGCCATTCCGGCAAGACGGCGGCTTTTGATCCGGCGAAGGTCCGCCAGTTCCGCGTCGGCTTCGGCGGCTACTTCGGCGAGGCGGGGCAGACGATCTCCTTCGAAGTGATGCCCCCGGTCGGTTATCGCTAGGGTGAACGTTGCCACGACTACGGCAAGATATGGTAGAATGTCTGCCGTGAAATGGTTCATCTATAACGTTCTGTTCGGCATCGTCTACGTGGCGATGCTGCCGTCCTTTCTCCTGCGCATGAAGCGGCGCGGCGGCTACCGCGCGCGCATGGGCGACCGTTTCGGCCGCTACCCGAATGAGATACTTGCCGCTTTGCGCCACGAGCCACGAGCTACGAGCCACAAACCGCCAATCTGGATTCACGCGGTGAGCGTGGGCGAGGTGGCCGTGGCGGGGCAGCTGATGCGCGCACTGCGGGCGAAGGAACCGTCGGTCCGCTTCGTGTTCTCCACCACGTCCTCGACTGGCTGGAAGCAGGCGGAAGGGCAGGTGGGACCGGACGACGTGCTCATCTACAACCCGCTCGACTTCGGCGGCTGCGTCCGCCGCGCGCTTGACGCGGCGCGTCCGCGCGCGATCATCCTCACCGAGAGCGAGATCTGGCCGAACTTCATCCGCGCCGCGAAGAAGCGCGGCATTCCGCTCTTCCTCATCAACGCGCGCGTCTCGGACCGCAGCGCGCCGCGTTACCGCAAGCTGCGCTGGTTCTTCGGCGAGGTGCTGCGCTGCTTCACGAAGATCTTCGCGCAGTCGGACCTCGACGCGAAGCGCCTCACGGACGCGGGCGCGGATCCCGCGACGGTGGCGGTGACCGGCTCGTTCAAGTTCGACGTCGCGAAGCGCAATTCGCCCAAAGAGGAGGAGTTGCGCGCCTGGATCGGCGCGGGCGAGATCCTGCTCGGCGGCAGCACGTGGCCGGGCGAGGACGAGGCGTTGCTGCGCATCTACGCCGAGCTTGCGAAGACGCGGCCCGAGGTGAAGCTCGTGATCGCGCCTCGCCACTTCGAGAAGGCCGACGCCGTGGAGGCCAATATTCTAAAGGCAGGTTTTGGCTGCGTTCGGCGTTCCAAGGGGGTGTCTAGTGCTTCGTGCTTAGTGCCTAGTGCGGAGCTGAAGCACGAGGATTCGCGCGAAGGCAACGCACTATGCACCAGCAGGTGCCTGGCACCAGTATACCTCTGCGACACCACGGGCGAGATGATGGGCCTCTTCGGCATCTCGACGGTCGCGTTCGTGGGCAAGTCGCTGTGCGAGCACGGGTCGCAAAACATGATCGAGCCGTGCCTCTGCGGCGTGCCGACGCTCGTGGGGCCGTACACGGAGAACTTCAGGCCGGTGATGAGCGACCTGCTGGCGGCGGAGGCGATCCTGCAGGTGCCGGACGAGGCGTCTCTGAAGCGCGAGATACTGCGCCTTTTCGCCGATCCCGAGGCGCGGGCCGCGCTCGGAGCGCGCGCGCAGGCGGCGGTCGAACGCCGCCGCGGCGTGGTGGACCGCTGCGCCGACGAGCTGCTGGCAAGGCTGCGGGCGTAACGACGAGCTGATAAATTCTCTGACTGTTGGAACGGGACGGAACGGCGGAGGTTGGCAAAAGGATTGAAACAGCGAGAGTGACTTATGGCAAATGAGATGCGCAAAGGCAACTTGAAGCCGCAGAAGGTGATGGAGGGGGAGCCATGAAAGAATCACAGAATACAGAATTCAAGCAGGCGTGGCACGACGAGTACCTTAAGTGGATTTGTGGTTTCGCGAACGCGAAGGGCGGCAATTTGCTGATTGGCGTTGATGATGCGGGCAAGCCCATCGGTGTCGCAAACGCTCGGAAACTGCTCGAAGACATCCCGAACAAAATTCGCGATACGATGGGGATCGTTGCAGATGTTTCGCTGGTGAAGAGGCAGAAGAAGGATGTCATTCGGATCGTCGTGCGTGAGAGCGATTTCCCCGTCGCCTATCGCGGCGAATATCACTACCGCACGGGATCTACGAAGCAGCAGCTGACAGGCTTCGCGTTGACGCAGTTCCTTTTCCACAAGATGCATCTCTCGTGGGATGGCGCGGAGACAATCAACCGCCTGTCGTCGCGCAAGTTCACCTTCAAGAGGCTGAAGTACAGGTTTGAACAGCGTGTCCACAAGGATGTCAAGAACGCGGATTTGGTTTCGTATGGCCTTATTACGAAGGGAGGCACGCTCACGAACGCCGGGGCGCTGCTGGCCGACGATTGTCCGATTCCCCAGTCGCGCCTGTTCTGCACGCGTTGGTTGGGTAACGACAAGGCAGCTGATTCGGCGGCGAGTCGCAAGGAACAAGGAAATATTCTTGAACTCCTTGATATGGCGGAGAACTTCATAAAGGTGCATACGAACAAGAGTTGGGTAAAACGTCCTACGGAGCGCGACAACTATCCCGACTACCCTGAGCGCTCCGTGACGGAGTCGCTTGTGAACGCTTTCATTCACCGTGACTACACGATCTGCGGAAGTGAAGTTCACGTGGACATATTCGACAACAGGATGGAGATCATGTCGCCCGGCGGAATGCCAGATGGTTCGCTCGTGCAGGACCTCGACGTGATGAACGTTCCGTCGGACAGGCGGAACGGCATTCTTGCCGACGTGTTCGACCGCCTTGACTACATGGAGCGCGAAGGAAGCGGGTTCAAGAAGATAGTCGGGGCGTACTCGCCAGACGTCTCGCGTAATCCGCTTGGGCTCACACCTAAGTTTTACTCCGCTGTCGGTTGCTTTGTCGTGACGCTTCCAAATCTAAATGAACGGAAGGAAGCAAGCGAAGCAGAAAGCGCAACGGCCAGGGAAAGAAGCAAAAAAAGAAGCAAGGGCAGAGTCAAGGCAGAGTCGGGGCAGAGTCAAGGCAGAGTCGGGGCAGAGACGGGTGATATCAAGGAACGGATTGTAGCGGCACTTCAGACAGGAGAATTGTCCAAGGGGGAAATCGCGGCAGCGATAGGAACTCGTCGGGTTTCAGGATACTTGAACAGAGCCGTTCGGACATTGATTACAGACGGTCTCATAGAACCGACTTTAAAAGACAAACCTTCAAGTCGTCTCCAGAAGTATCGCCTGGTGGGGAAGGGTGGATAACAAATGAAAGTCGCCATCATATCATTCTCGTACAAGCGCGGGTTGCCGGAGGACGAGACCGGCAACGGAGGGGGCTTTGTGTTCGACTGCCGGGCGATGCCGAATCCGTACTGGGACGAATCGCTGCGCGGGTACACGGGCCGCGACAAGCCCGTTGCCGATTCCTTCGCCCGTACCCCAACCTGCTCCGTGCACATCGTCGAGCGCATGTCCGAGCGGCTGGCAGGGGTTGATGGTGTGGAGGTTGAGGTGTCGCATGTGGCAAAACCACACTGGAGACGCGGACACAGAACGGCTACAAGCGCGTGACCGTTCGCGTAAGCCGCCAAATCCGCGCAATTTAACAGGTGAAAATTTAGTATAATATCGGGCAACAGGCGCACTGTATCGCAGTTGGAATAAGGTGGTACATGAATAGTCAACGTCAGGCGGCAAAGAAGTTCAAGGAATTCTGGCTTCTTGCGAAAGATTCCGAGACCGGAGGCTACAGCAAGTTCTGGCTGTCGCTGCTGTCGGACGTTCTGGGCGTGGATGATGTATTCTCGCGCATAGATTTCCAATCCCCTGTCCCGATGAAGGGCACGACGAAATATCTCGATGCGTGGATTCCCGAAACGCGCGTTCTTATAGAACACAAGTCGCGCGGTATCAAGCTTGACGCGCCGCAGTCCGGACACGGCGGCAAGACGCCGTATGAACAGGCGCTTGAATACAACCAGGCGCGCGGCTATTCCGAAAAGGCCCGCTGGATCGTGACCTGCAACTTCGACGAGATATGGGTCTATGACATGGACAAGCCCCTCGCCGCCCCGCAGAAGATTCGGCTTGGCGATTTGCCCAAAGAGGTTTCTCGCCTTGAATTCCTCGTGGATTCCTCGGTGAAGTCCATCCGTGAAAAGGAAAAGGAAATCTCGATTCAGGCCGGACGCATCGTGGGCGAGCTTTACAAGGAACTTCTTAAGCGCTATGCCGATCCAGGCTCTTCCGAAACGCTGAAGGCGCTCAACCGTCTGTGCGTGAGGCTCGTGTTCCTCTTCTACGCCGAGGATGCGGAGCTCTTCCCGAAGGATGCCTTCTGGAACTTCTTGAAGGAGACGCCCGCGAAGTTCTTGCGCGGACAGCTTATAAAGCTTTTCCACGTACTCGACACGCCGGGAGCGGAGCGCGATCCGTATCTTGAACCGGAACTGTGTGCATTTCCCTACACGAACGGTGGTCTGTTCAAGGGTGCAAATGAATTGGACATCCCTCCGCTCGACGACGAAATCAAGGAACTGCTCATACGATCGTCCAACTTCGACTGGCGTGAAATCTCGCCGACGATCTTCGGCGCGCTCTTCGAATCGACGCTGAATCCCGTCACACGCCGTGCGGGCGGAATGGTCTATACGTCGGTCGAGAACATCCACAAAGTCATCGATCCGCTTTTCCTGGACGATTTGACAAGGCGGGTGGATGAGTTGTTGGGGATGAGGACAGAGGACGAAAGACAAAAGACAAAGGATTTAGGACAAAGGACAGTGGGACAATCCTCTGTCGTCAGTCCTTTGTCTTCTGTCCTCCGTAAGAAACTTCTCGCCCTCCAGGACGAAATGGCGTCGCTCACGTTCCTCGATCCGGCCTGCGGTTCCGGCAACTTCCTCACCGAGACGTTTCTTTCGCTCCGCCGGCTCGAAAACCGAATCATCGCGGCGCTCCAGCAGGGGCAGGGCGAACTTGACCTCGGCATCTCGGTCAAGGTCTCCATCGTGCAGTTCCACGGCATCGAGATCAATGACTTCGCCGTGGCCGTCGCCAAGACCGCGCTCTGGATCGCCGAGGCGCAGTTGCTCCGGGAGACGGCGGAGATCCTTCACCGCGAACCGGACTACCTTCCGCTCAAGGACTACGACGGCATCGTGGAGGGCAACGCGCTCAGGATGGATTGGCCACACACCGACTACATCATGGGCAATCCGCCGTTTGTGGGCACGAATTACCTTTCCAATGAACAGCGCGCGGATATGGATTTTGTATGGGATGGCTCGGAACGCGGCAAACTTGATTTTGTGTCGTGCTGGTATGTAAGGGCGGCAGAATTTGCCGAAAAGGGGCAAACCAGATGTGCGTTTGTTTCTACAAACTCTGTCGTGCAGGGCGAACAGGCAACCTCCCTATGGAAGCGCGTATTTTCGCATGGAATGAAGATTGACTTCGCCCGCAGAACCTTTCGCTGGGACAACGAATCGTTTGAGAAAGCCCATGTCCATTGCGTCATTGTCGGATTCTCCAGTACAACGGCATCAAGCCTTGAGAAAACCATATTTGACGAAGATGGGATTGCCCACCCCGCCCGCAACATCAACCAATATCTGCTTGACGCCCCGTCGCTTCTCATAGAAGAATCCTCGCGGCCTCTTTGCGATGTGCCGCAGATAGTTCGCGGAAGCCAGGCGACCGATGACGGACTCTACCTGTTTACCGAAGAAGAGCGTGACGATTTCTTGCGTTCAGACCCAGATGCGGCTTGCTATTTCAGGCGATTCATGATGGGGCGCGAATTCATCAACAACATACCGCGATTCTGCCTTTGGATTCCCGACATTTCGCCAAAAGAGTTGAGGGAACATGGCGGGATATACGAGCGTGTCCAAAAAGTGAGGGCTTTCCGTGCGGCAAGCAAAAACGCACAGACGCGACAGGCGGCAGATTGCCCAACGCGCTTCGGGCAGTACAGACCTCCAGCTAAACATTACATCGCATTCGCCAAGGTTTCATCCCAGCGCCGTCGATACATTCCTTTCGGTTTCTTGACCGATGATGTTATTCCAGGCGAAATGCTTTTCACTATACCCAACGCAACTCTATACCATTTCGGTGTTCTCACATCGAGTGTACATATGGCATGGGTACGTTCGGTATGTGGAAAGTTGAAAAGCGACTACAGGTATTCCACAACGATTGTGTACAACAACTTCCCGTGGCCGTCCTCTGCGCTCTCTGCGTCTCTGCGTGAGAAAATCGAAACTACAGGGCAATGCATTCTTGATGCCCGTGCAAAACACGCTGATTCCTCCCTTGCGGACTTGTACGACGAAGTAGCGATGCCGCCCGACCTCCGCGCCGCGCACGAGGCGAACGACCGCGCCGTGCTGGCGGCCTACGGCCTCGCGCCCGACACGCCCGAGCCCGAAATCGTCGCGCACCTCTTCGGTCTGTATGCGAAAGCGACTAATGAGGCGAAAAGGACAGAAGAGACAAAAGGGACTAAAGTGACCGAAGCGACAAGGGAAACCAGAGAGATCAGCCAGTCGCTTAAGTCCCTTCAGTCGCTTTCGTCCTTTGAAGGAGGCGCCAATGGCTGAAATTCCCAAAATCGTGCTGCCGCATGGAGGTTATCGCAATCTCATCGTTTACAAAAAGAGCGATGTGATCTATCAGGGCACGGTCGCATTCTGCCGGCGTTTTCTCCCCGCGCACGGTGACCGCACGGTCGATCAGATGACGCAGGCCGCCCGGAGCTGCAAGCAGAACATCGCCGAAGGGAGCGCGGCAAGCGGTACAAGCAAGGAAACGGAGATCAAACTCACAAATGTTGCGCGAGCCACGCTTGACGAGCTGCTCGAAGATTATCTTGATTATCTGAAGTCGCACGGTGCGGCGGAATGGGAAGCGACGAGCGAGAAGAAGTCTGCCGCGAGGGACTTTGCGAAAAATCATGCGGACTGGAACGACTGGAAGCCGTTTTTTGATTCGCGGCCGGCTGAGACGTTGTGCAATCTGATGATCGTGGTCATCCAACAAACGAAATATCTTCTCGACAGGATGATTGCCGCGCAGGAGGCCGATTTCAAGAAACATGGTGGAGTCCGAGAGCGGATGCACGCGGCCCGAACGGCGGCGAGGGGTGAAGAGTGGGACAAGGTGATCTATTCGCGCCTTGACGGAGCGGCGACGGCTGAGGAACTTGCCGCCCGCGCCGATGAAATGAGAAAAGCCATTTCAAAAGCCATGTGGAGCATAAAGCGGAAGAAAAACAGGGAGTCGTAATTCAAGGAACGGAGATGGAGCGCGGCGAGAACCAGAATGTTGAATACAACGAATCGTGCCAGGACAAAGATTAGGAGGAACAGATGATGAAATGTAGGCAATTCTGGGGCGAGGTTGCGAGGCTGGCGGGAGTGGGCGTCGCATCCGTGCTGTGGTGCGGGGCGGCGGTGGCCGCGTTGCCGGAGCGGGCGGCGGTGGTGTACAGCGAATGGAGCGGCGGCTCCCTCGCCAACGAGTACGACGGACACCTGAAGAAGCTCGGCTGGGCGTTCGACAAGTACGAGAACGTTCGCCTGCCGGAACTCTCGACGAAGCTCGGCAACTACCGTTACGTCATCGCGACCTCCGTGGCCAACTACGTGAAGACCGTGAAGATGGGGCCGTTCGCCGAGGCGTGGCGCAAATGGCTCGCGGACGGCGGGACGCTCGTCGTGACGGACGCGAACTACGGAAGCGTACTCGGCGACTGGGTGGCGGCGTTCGGCCCGGGATTCGAGTCGGGCAGCGCGCTCTGTTCCGCGCATACGAAACCCTCGGACGTCACGCGCGCGATAACGGTGCGCCCCGATCCGCTGCTTTCGTGTCCGAAGCCCTTGGGCAGCCTGTTCAAGGAACGGTATCGCCAATGGGCGCACCTGACGAAGCTGGGGCCGGACTGGCGCACGCCGATCGTCTGCGCGGATGGCGCGCCGCTCTTCGCCTACCGCCGCTTCGGCAAGGGAATGGTCGTCCTCACGTCCGCCGCCTCGCTGCGGAACAGCCCGATCGCGTCCGCGCTGCTGGAGAACATCGCGACCGATTACCGTCTGCGCGAAGAAGGAATCGCGGTCGCGTCGTTTGAGCCGAACCTTCCGGGCGGCAGTCCGGCGGAGCGCGTCTGCAAGCTCAAGCTGAAGGTCGCGCAGGGACGTGCGCGCAAGGTGACGGCGGCGCTCGTCGCGCGGAACGGCCGCGCGAAGGGGAAGGGGGAAGCAAAGGCGGTTTCGGAGGCCGTTGTGCCGCCGTCTGGCGAGGTGACGCTTGCGCTCGCGTGCGCGCTCGTGCGAAGCGGCACGGTGGCATCGCGCCTGGAGGTGGCAGCGGACGGGCGTGCGATCCTCTCGTGCGAATGGGAGGAGACGTCGCCGGACGCGCTCGCCATTCGCCTGAAGCGGAAGCACCTCTATCCCGGCGATTCGCTCGTCGCGCAGGTCGCGCTGTGTCCGCCGGAGGAGGGACGCGATCAGCTGTCGGGCGTGGCATGGCGGATCGACGGCGGCGAATGGAAGGAACGCGCTGCGCAGGACGGCGCTTGGAAGATTCTCGTCGCCGGGCTGAGTGTCGGCAGGCACCTGCTGCAGGCGAGGTTCGTCTATCGGCAAGGGTTCCTCGAAAGACTCGAGAAGGGGACGCGCGAACTCTACGACTGGGGCGAGTCCGTGGAGGTGGAGTTCTTCACGCACGCCGAGCCCAAGTATCGGATGCGGGACGACCACGTGCTGCTGGAGAACGGGAAGCCGTTCTTCCCGCTCGGGTTCTATGACGTCAGCTGGGCCGTGCCCGGCGAGCAGCGTTTCCGCATGGCCCGGGACATCGCGCAGTGGGGCTACAACACGATCCACGTGGGAATCCAGGGGGCGGAACACAAGGGGGACAGCTACGGCGCGTTGCTCGACGAGTGCGCGCGGCTCGGCGTGCGCGTGATCACGGAGTTCTCGGGCGATCCGTTGCCGGTGATCGAGAAGTACAGGAGCAAGCCTGCCGTGCTGGGGTGGAATCCCGGAGACGAACCCGCGCCCAAGGGCATCACGCCTGCGCAGATGTTCGCGCGGTACGACCGGTTCAAGCAGCTGGATCCCGACCATCTCGCGTACACGGTGATCTGCGTGCCGAGCCAGTACGCCAACTACGCGGCGGGGACGGACGTCCTCGCGCCCGACCCGTATCCCGTGCCGAAGCGGGGCGTCGACGTGGTGTACCGCCGGTTCAAGGAGGCGAAGGCGGCGGCGGACCGCGTGGATACCGCGCTGTGGGCGGTGGGGCAGTCGTTCGGCGGGCAGAAGTACGACAAGAAGGGGGCGTGGCCGCGTTGGCCGGACGCGCGCGAGTTTCGCGGGATGAGCTACCTCGCCTTGATGGCGGGCGTGAAGGGAATCATCTATTACACCTACTACGACGGCAGCTTCGACATCCTCAAGGCGCCGGACCTGCTGGAGGCGGTGAAGGCGTTTCCTGCCGAGCTGCGCGACCTGACGCCGTTCGTGCTGGACGGGAAGGGTGCGAAGCTGGCGGAGGACAAGGACGGCGTCTACGCGATGGCGTGGACGCTCGGGGTGGAACGTCGGCTCGTGGCGGTGAACGCGCGCGACAAGGAGGCGCAGGTCGCTCTGCCGTTCGCGGGCGGACAGGTGCTGCACGGCACACCGCGCAATCTGCGCATCGAAGGCGGCACGATCCGCTTCTCGCTCCCACCTCTCGAACGGGTCGTGATCAAATAGAGGATCATGAAGATGTTGTGGAAGTTCATATTTCAGGTCATTCCGGTATTGGCGTGGTGCTTCGCGCTGATGTTCGGAATCTGGCCGCTCAAGCTACGACGGACGGCGTTTCTGGCGTTTACCGCCGTGCTGGCGGTCTGCTTCGGCAAGTTCGCGTTCTTCGCGCTCGCGGGCGGCGACGCATTCGTGCCCGATCTGCCGCCGGGCGTCATCTGGACGTACGGCGGCCTGTACGGGGCGGCGATGTTCTTCGCCGCCTTCGCGTTCGCGGCGCGCCTCCTCGACTTGCCGTTCGCGCTTGCGCGCCGGCCCGTCACCGTGCGGACGAAGCGCGTCCGCGCCGTCGCGCTCGCGCTGCTGGCGGCGGCCGTGGCGACGTGGGGCATGTACGAGGGCGTGAGGATGCCGGACGTGACGCGCGTGGAGATCGCCTGGGACGAGCTGCCGCCGTCCTTCGACGGCTACCGGATCGTCCATCTGAGCGACCTCCATTGCTCGACGGCGGCGCGGCGCGGGCGCATCGAGCGGATCGTCGCGCGCGTCAACGCGCTCGATGCCGACCTCGTGGCGATCACGGGCGATTTCGTGGACGGTCGCGTGGCCGACCGGGGACACGACCTCGCGCCGCTCGCCGACCTGAAGGCACGGGACGGCGTGGTGGGCTGCACGGGCAACCACGAGGCGTACTGGGAGTGGCCGGCCTGGTGGGATCGGTTCCATCGCTGGAAGGTGGACATCCTTTCGGAAGGGGCACCGCGCGTCATCCGGCGCGGCGGCGACGCGCTGGCGGTGGGCGGCCTGACCGATCCGGCGTTCCGGGGCCATCGCGCGCCGCCGAGCCCGGCGCGGGACGCGTTTGCCGACGCGCCCGCCAACGCCTTCCGCATCCTGCTCTTCCACCGCCCGCTCACGGCGGAGATCGGCGCCGCGGCGGCGGACGTGCGCCTGCAGCTTTCCGGACACACGCACGGCGGCGCGTTCCCCGTGATCCATTGGCTCGTGGCGCGGGCGAACGAGGGGCACGTGCGCGGCCTCTACGAGTTCGCGCAGGGACGCTTCCTCTACAATTCTCCCGGCACGGGGCAGTGGGCGGGTTTTCCGCTCCGCCTCTTCAACCCGGCCGAGATCACCGAGATCACGCTGCGTCGGCGCCGGCGCGATGCGTGACGAACGGCCGTCGATGGGGTATAATGTGAGGGCATGACAGGAAAATTGTCGACACTCGATCTGGCCGTGGTGGTGGCCTACGTGGCCGTGGTGCTGGCGGCGGGCCTCTTCATGGGGCGGTTCGTGAAGAACACGAGGGACTTCTTCTCCGGAGGGAAGAAGGTGCCGTGGTGGATGGGGGCCGTGAGTTCCTACATGGCGATGATCAGCTGCTTCGTGTTCATCGCCTACGCGCAGATCGGGTACGAGGACGGGCTGGTGGGCGTGACGGTGTTCTGGTCGACGGCGTTCGCGATCCTGCTGGGCACGTTCGTCTTCGCGCGCCGCTGGCAGCGGGCGAACCTCGCGACGCCGGTGGAATACCTCGAGCGGCGCTACGGTCCCGTCGTGCGGCAGGTTCTTTCGTGGTGCGGCGTGGCGTTCCGTATCCTCGACAACACGGTCCGCCTCTACACGCTCGGCGTGATCGCCTCGCAGTTCCTCGACGTGTCGCTCGCGACGGGCATCATGCTCGGCGCGGGCCTCGTGCTCGTCTACACGCTCACGGGCGGGCTGTGGAGCGTGCTCGTGACGGACGTCATCCAGTGCGCTGCGCTGATGGCCGTCACGCTCACGATCCTGCCGCTCTCGCTCAACGCCGTCGGCGGCCTCGGCGCGCTCTACGACAAGGTGCCCGAACATTTCTCCCTCTTCAACGGGCACCGGGGAACGTTCTGGTTCCTGGCCGCCTACTACCTCATCGTCTTCATCAAGTACAACGGCAGCTGGTCGTTCGTGCAGCGCCTGTCGTCCGTGCCGAACGAGCGCGACGCGGTCAAGATGGGGCTGCTTTCGGCGGCGATCTTCTTCGTGTTCCCGGTCCTCGCCGTGCTGCCGGCCGTGGCGGCGCGCGTGTACCTGCCGGACCTGCCGCCTGAGCTGCACGAGCGGAGCTACGTCGAGATGTGCATCCGCCTGCTGCCGAACGGGATGCTGGGGCTGATGGTCTCGGCGATGCTCGCGGCGTCGCTCTCCACGCTCGCGGCGGAGTTCAACGTGACGAGCAGCGTGTTCACCACCGACATCTACCGCCGGCTCTTCCGCAAGGACGCGGGCGAGCGCGAGACGCTGCTCGTGGCGCGCCTCGCTACGCTCGGCGTGGCGGCGCTGATCGCCTTCGGCGCGCTCTTCGTCTCGAAGCTCGGCGGCGCGTTCGAGGCGAACAAGACGCTGATGGCGCTCGTGGGCGTGCCGATCGTGATCCCGACGGTGTTCGGCATCCTGTGGAAGCGCCCGAACACGGCGGGCGTCTACGCCTGCATCGTCTCGGGCGTGGCGGGCGGGCTCGTCTTCAAGCACGCGCTCGGCCTCGCGTGGGAATACGCCACGCTCGCGCAAGTGGGAACGTGCCTCGCGGCGTACTGGGCGGGCGGGTTCCTGCCGACCGCGGCCCGCGAGCGGGCAGGCCGTGACGCGCTCTTTGCGCAACTGGAGAAGGACAGTGGCAAATGACAACCTTTGACGACCTCTACGCGGCGGCGAAAGACCTGCCGATCATCGACTGGCACAACCACCTCGACATGCGGATGCTCGCCGAGGACAAGCCGCTCGGCTCGCTCTACGAGACGTGGGTGAAGTCCGACCCCTACAAGCATCGCGCGATGCGAATCTGCGGCGAGCCGGAGCGCCTGATCACGGGCGACGCGTCCGAGGACGAGAAGTGGGCGGCCTGGACGCGTACGTTGCCGAAGCTCGTGGGCAACCCGATTTTCGCCTGGGCGAAGATGGAGATGGAGTTTCTGGGCCTTGACGCCAGCGCGTATTTGCGTGGCGAAGGCGAAAATCTCATGCTTTCTGACTTGACGCCGTCGAAGCTGCTTTCTCGCTTCAAGGTGGAGTACATGAGTCCGTGTGTGGCGGCCGCCCAACTGGGAGAACGGGCGTCTCGCCCGTTCCACTGGGAGAACGGGCGTCTCGCCCGTTCCATGGGCATGCAGATGACGGGCCAAGCAACGGGCGAGACGCCCGTTGTCCCAGTATGCAACGGGCGGGACGCCCGTTGTCCCAGTCGTATGTATCGCCCACCGACTTGGACCGCTGCCGAAGTGAAGGAATTTTCCAGCACGCAAGCTACATCAGCTGCGCACTTTTCTGGCACCTTGCAGTCTGGCGACTTCCATCGCAGGAATTTGCCCCATGTCGGACAGAACTCGACTCTTGTGTTCGTGACTTTCCGCCTGGCGGATTCACTTCCACAGACGGCGCTTGATGACATGGCGGAGTTTAGGGAAGAATGGCTGCGTGAACATTCAGAGCCTTGGGACGAGGCTACATGTAGCGAATGGCATTCTGCGGTCTTCGCGAGGAGTGAGAAATGGCTGGATGCTGGGCATGGTTCGTGTATGCTGGCCGATCCGCGTTTGAGGAAGGTGGTTGAGGACGCGCTTGAGTTTTACAACGGGCGGGACGCCCGTTGTCCCAGTGAGCGGCGAGGGAAGGCCATGTATCAATTGCATGGGTACATTGTCATGCCGAATCACGTGCATGTGCTGATGGAGCTTTTTGATGGCGAGGATCTTGCCAAGGTCGTGCAAGCGTGGAAGAGTTTTACCGCCAAAGAACTGAATCGGATTACGGGATCATCCGGTAGGGTCTGGATGGCGGAGTACTACGACCGGCTGATCCGTAATGCAGAGCATTACGAGAACACGCTTCAATATATCAGGAAGAATGGCGAGGTTGCCAAGGGATTGGCTAGGGAGCATGGAGGCAACGTTCCACCGGGAGAACGGGCGTCTCGCCCGTTCCACTGGGAGAACGGGCGTCTCGCCCGTTCCATGGGCATGCAGATGACGGGCCAAGCAACGGGCGAGACGCCCGTTGTCCCAGTTGCTTCCAACGCAACGGGCGAGACGCCCGTTGTCCCAGTATGCAACGGGCGGGACGCCCGTTCTCCCAGCATCGTGCCGAGCCTGAGGATGAACGCGGGGGAAGAGGTGGCGGAGGAAGCGCTTGCGCGCTTCCATGCCGCAGGTTGCCGCGTGGTGGACATCTCGGTGGATGACGCGGCGCAACTCGAAACATGCTACGATTCGCTCGCCAGCGTCGCCGCATTTGCGGCAGCGCATGGCTGGACGATGCTGCTGCACATGGGCGCGCTGCGCGAGACGTCGACGCGCCTGCGCGCGGCGGTCGGCCCGGCGGGCGGATACGCAGGGATGCGGTCGCCGGTGGATCCGGCGGCAGTTGCCGCGTTTCTGAATAGGCTTGAAAGCACACCCAATATTTTTAGCCACAAAGATCACAAAGAACACAAAGACGAATTGTTCACAAATGACAATTGCCACAATTGTTCACAAATCACAAATACAATTTCTACATGTTCTACACGGCTAAATGCGTCCCTGCCGCGCACGATCCTGATGACGCTCAACCCGGAGGCGCACGCGCAGCTTGCGACGCTGGCGGGATCGTTCGTGGAGGAGGGCGTGCCGGGGAAGGTACAGCTGGGGCCGGCGTGGTGGTGGTGCGACCACGCGGAGGGCATCCGCGACGTGCTGGAGAAGCAGGCCGCGTACGGCGTCCTGTCCACCTTTGTGGGCATGACGACCGACTCGCGTTCGCTGCTCTCGTTCGTGCGGCACGACTACTTCCGGCGGTTGTTCTGCCGCTGGGTGGCGGACAAGGTGTCCGCCGGCGATTTTCCCGACGACCGGTCGCTTCTGCTGCCGCTCGTCGAAAAGGTTTGTTACGCTAACGCGAAAGGAATGCTGAAATGAGTTTTTGCACGGACAAGGTGGCGGTGGTGACAGGCGCGGGCGGCACGCTCTGCAGCTGCATCGCCGAGGATCTGGCGAAGAAGGGCGCGAAAGTCGTCCTCGTCGGGCGTACGCGCGAAAAGCTGGAGAAGACGGCAGGTAAGATCGCCGAAACGGGCGGATGCTGCCGCATCGAGCCGGGTGACGTGACGGACGAGAAGGCGATGCAGGCGATCGCGGACCGCACGCTGGCCGAGTGGGGACCGTGCCGCTACCTGGTCAACGGCGCGGGCGGAAACAACGTAAAGGCCATGCCCACGCGCCTCCGCTACAGCGAGGCGGACCTGACGCCGACGGCAGACTTCGCGGCCGACCGCGGCTTCTGGGACATCGACATGGAGGCGTTCAGGAGCGTCCTCGAGATCAACACCATCGGCACCGTCGTGCCCAGCCGCGTCTTCGGGATGCAGATGGCGAAGGCGGGCGGCGGCGCGATCCTCAACTTCGGCTCGATGAACA
>CAMNLN010000038.1 GCA_946543025.1 uncultured Verrucomicrobiota bacterium | reverse complement strand
CTGCTCGACATCGTCAACCCCACGGCGAAGACGATCGACGAACTGAAGAAGCTGAACCTGCCTGCGGGCGTCGACATCACGATCAAGGTTTAAGGAGGTTGTGATGGAAGGCTTGATTGGCAAGAAGATTGGCATGACCCAGGTGTTCGACGCGGACGGGAAGCGCGTGTGCGTGACCGTCATCGAGGTCGGCCCCTGCCCGGTGGTGCAGCTGAAGACGCTGGAGAAGGACGGCTATGTGGCCGCTCAGCTCGGTTTTGGCACACAGAAGCTCTGGAAAGACCCGAAGGCCGACGCGGACAAGCACGAGGGGCGCCTCGCGCGCAACCGCATGACGAAGGCCGAGAGCGGTCACTTGACGAAGACGGGCGGCCTGACGGCTGGCGTGCGCGTCCTCAAGGAGTTTGCGCTTGACGACGGCGAAGCGGTGAAGGTGGGCGACACGCTCACGGTCGCCAACTTCGAGGGCGTCAAGTACGTGGACGTGACGGGCGTGACGAAGGGCCGCGGGTTCGCGGGCGTCCTTCGCCGCTACAAGTTCGCGGGCGGCAACATGACGCACGGCGGCCACTCCAAGCGCCGCACGGGCGGCCTGGCGGCGCGCGACCTCCCCGGCTGGATCGAGAAGGGCAAGAAGATGCCCGGCCACATGGGCGACGTCAGCCGCACGGCGACGAACCTCGAGGTGGTGCAGATCCGTCCCGAGGACAACGCGATCCTCATCAAGGGGTCGATCCCCGGCGCCCGCAACGGCACGGTGTTCGTCCGCAAGTCCCTCAAGAACGCGGCGCTCGCGTTCAAGGCGAAGAAAGGGGCGAAGTAAGCAATGAGCACGATTAAGCAGTACACGTCCGCCGGCGAGGCCGCGGCCGACCTGACGGTCGACGAGGCCCAGCTTGTGCTGGACAAGGGCGCGCAGGCGCTCAAGGACGCGGTGGACGCGATCCGCGCGGGGATGCGCGCGGGCACGGCCTCGACGCTCGCGAAGGGCGAGGTGGCCGGCTCGAACAAGAAGCCGTGGAAGCAGAAGGGCACGGGCAACGCCCGCGCCGGCTTCCGCCAGAGCCCGGTGTGGCGCGGCGGCGGCGTGGCGCACGGTCCGCATCCGCGCTCCTTCGAGAAGAAGGTGAACCGCAAGGTGATGGCGCTCGCGTTTGCGCGCGCGTTCGCCGAGAAGGTGCAGGGCGGCGACGTGACGGTTGTCTCCGAGTTCTCGTTCGAGGCTCCGAAGACGAAGCTCATGGCGGCGTTCCTCAAGAAGATCGGCGTGGAGCGCAGCGCGCTCGTGCTGACGGCCGCGCCGGACGAGAACGTCTTCAAGATGACGCGGAACCTGCCGCGCGTCGCGGTGATGTCCGCCCCCGAGGTGGACGTCTACACGCTGATGCGCTTCAAGACGGTCGTGGCTGACAAGGCCGCGTTCGACGCGCTCATGGCCCGTGCGGCCAGGAAGGAGACGAAGTAATGGAACTGCGCGACATCGTCAAGCGCGTGATCCTTTCCGAAAAGGGATCGAAGCTCAGCGCGCTCAACCAGTACTTCCTCGAGGTGGACCCGAAGGCCACGAAGCCGGAGATCCGCAAGGCGGTGGAGACCGTGTTCGGCGTACATGTCCTCAAGGTGCGTACGGCGAACATGAAGGGCGGGCTTCGCACGATCCGCGGCACACGCCGCCAGGTGACGGAGTCCACGTGGAAGCGCGCGATCGTCACGGTCAAGGCCGGCGAACGCATCGAAACGCTGTAAGGGAGCTGAACACATGGCACTCAAGACATACAAGCCTCGGTCGAACGGACTGCGCTTCCGCGTGTCCTCGACGTTCGAGGAAATCACCGAGAAGAAGCCGGTAAAGCGCCTGACGAAGGCGATCCGCAAGAACGCCGGACGCGACAACAAGGGCCGGATCTCCGTACGCCACCACGGCGGCGGCGCCAAGCGCCGCTATCGCATCATAGACTTCCTCCGCGCCAAGGACGGCATGGAGGCGACGGTGAAGGGGATCGCGTACGATCCGAACCGCAGCGCCAACCTGGCGCTCATCGAGTACACCGACGGTACGGTGGCCTACATCCTCGCGCCGGAAGGTCTCGCCGTGGGCGCGAAGGTGATGAGCGGCCCGAAGGCGGAGGCCACGGTGGGCAATGCCCTTCCGTTGGCGCAGATTCCGCTGGGTCTTACGGTCCATTGCGTGGAGCTGGTGCCCGGCCAGGGCGCGAAGCTCTGCCGCTCGGCCGGAAACGGCGCGCAGGTGATGGCGCGCGACAGGGACACGGTCACGCTGAAGCTGGCGTCTGGCGAGGTGCGCATCTTCAACGCGCGCTGCAAGGCGACGGTCGGCGCGGTCGGCAACAAGGACTGGGGGTCGATCCACTTGGGCAAGGCCGGGCGTAAGCGCAACATGGGCATCCGCCCGACGGTGCGCGGCGTGGCGATGAACCCGGTTGACCACCCGATGGGCGGCGGCGAAGGCCGCACGTCCGGCGGCGGCCAGCCTCGTTCGCCGTGGGGCCAGCTCGCGAAGGGCGGCAAGACCCGCAAGCCGAACAAGGCTTCCAACAAGGTAATCGTCAAGCGGAGGAAGTAGCACATGTCGCGTTCTCTCAAGAAGGGACCCTACGTGGAGGAGTCGCTCCTCCGCAAGGTCCAGAAGATGCAGGCTGCCGGCAAGAAGCAGCCGATCAAGACGTGGAGCCGCCGCTCGATGGTGCTCCCGGATTTCGTGGGCCTTACGTTCGCCATTCACGACGGGCGCAAGCACCTGCCGATCTTCATCACGGAAAACATGGTCGGCCACCGGCTCGGCGAGTTCGCGCCCACGCGCACGTTCAAGGCGCACGGCGGCGTCGTCAAGAAGGAAGAGAAGAGGTAATTGAATCATGGAAGTGACTGCAATTACGCGAAACGCCCGCATGTCGGCCTTCAAGGGTCGGCCGCTGGCGCGCGAATGCCAGGGCCTGCCGGCGACGGCCGCCCTGCAGGTCGTTGAGTTCTCGCCGAAGAAGGCGGCGGGGATCCTGAAGCAGACGATCTTGAGCGCGATGGCGAACGCGAAGAACAATCATGGGCTTGACGCTTCGGCGTTGACCGTGAAGCTCTGCGTGTTCGACGAGTCCGTCCGCATCCGCCGGTTCTGGCCGACGGCGCGGGGCTCGGCGCATCCGATCGCCCATCGTCTCTGCCACTGTAAAGTTGTCCTCACGGACGGCAAGGAGTCAAAGTAATGGGTCAGAAAGTCAATCCGACCGGCTTTCGCCTGCCGGTGAACCGCGCGTGGCGCAGCCGCTGGTTCGCGCCGAAGAAGAACTTCGCCGCGTTCTTGGTCGAAGACCAGAAAATCCGCGAGGCGGTGAAGAAGCGCCTGGCTGAGGCGGGTCTCTCGAAGATCCTGATCGAGCGTTACGCCAACCGCGTGCGCGTGTCGCTGTTCAGCGCCCGTCCGGGCGTGATCATCGGCCGCAAGGGTCAGGACGTGGACAAGGTCCGCGAAGCGCTTGAGAAGATGACCAAGAAGGAAGTCTACCTCGAGATCAAGGAAGTGCGCGACGCGGATGCGGACGCGCAGCTTGTCGCCGAGTCGATCGCCCAGCAGCTGGAGCGCCGCATCGCGCTGAAGCGCGCGCTGAAGCGCGCCCAGAAGGTGGCGATGGACATGGGCGTGGACGGCATCAAGATCCATGCCTCGGGCCGCATCAACGGCGCGGAGATCGCGCGCGTCGAGTGGGGGCGCGAGGGCAAGGTGCCGCTGCACACCCTGCGCGCGAACATCGATTACGGATTCGCGGAGGCCAACACCACGGCCGGCAAGATCGGCATCAAGGTTTGGATCTGCAAGAGAGAG
Organism: uncultured Verrucomicrobiota bacterium; assembly: GCA_946543025.1. Lineage (GTDB taxonomy): Bacteria > Verrucomicrobiota > Kiritimatiellia > RFP12 > UBA1067 > RUG572. Next base: position 12,631 of record CAMNLN010000038.1, on the reverse strand, counting down.
GATTTCCAGGCGACGCGCCGTCCGGAGGGACGTCGCGGCGACCGCGGGGATCGTGAAGGAGGTAAGCGCCATGCCGCTCATGCCTAAGCGCGTCAAGTACCGCAAACAGTCAAAGGGTAACCGCGGCGGCTACGCCACCTCGGGCACCGAGCTCGCGTACGGCGAGTTCGGCCTGAAGGCGCTGACGCGCGGCTATCTCACCGCCACCCAGATCGAAGCCTGCCGCGTCGCGATCAACCGCGAGATGAAACGCAAGGGCAAGCTCTGGATCCGCATCTTCCCCGACAAGCCCGTGACGCGCAAGCCGATCGAAGTGCGTATGGGCGGGGGCAAGGGCAACCCCGAGTTCTGGGCTGCCGTCATCCTCCCGGGCAAGGTCCTGTTCGAGGTCGGCGGCGTGTCCGAGGAAGTCGCGCGCGAATGCCTGCGCCTCGCGGCGACGAAGATCGGCATCCATACGAAGTTCATCACGCGGGCAGGAGTGAAGATCTGATGAAGACGAACGAAATTAGGGAACTCGGCGCCGACGAGCTGGCGGCCAAGATCCGCGAGGCCCGCAAGGAACTCGCCGACTTGAAGCTGAAGCTTGCGTCGGGCGGCGATGTCGAAAAGCCGGGCCGGATGCGTCTGATGCGCCACGAGATCGCGCGCATGCTCACGATCCAGGCCGAGAAGGCGAAGGAGGCTAAGTAATGGCTACGGAAAAAACGCGCGGAGCCCGCAAGGTCCGCAAAGGGAAGGTCGTCTCGAAGATGGGCATCAAGAGTGTCGTCGTCGAGGTGACCTATCGCGAGCAGCACCCCATCTACAAGAAGGTGGTCGTGCGCTCCAAGAAGTACCACGCGCACGACGAGGCCGACACCGCGAAGGTGGGCGACGTCGTGACGATCATGGAAACGCGTCCGCTCAGCGCCACCAAGCGCTGGCGCGTCGTGACGCCGGAGGCGAAGTGACATGATTCAGGAACTGACGAACCTCGTCGTGGCGGACAACACGGGCGCGAAGCGCGCCATGTGCTTCCGCATTCTCAAGCAGCGCAAGGAGTACGCGCATCTGGGCGACGTGATCCGCGTCGCGATCAAGGAGGCGTCCCCTACCGGCTCGATCCGCAAGGGCCAGGTGGCGACGGCGGTGATCATCCGCACGGGCCAGCCCATCAATCGCGAGGACGGGCAGCGCGTCCATTTCGATCAGAACGCCTGCGTGCTGGTCGACTCCAAGCTCAACCCGATCGGGTCGCGCGTGTTCGGGCCCGTGCCGCGCGAGCTGCGCGAGAAGAACTACATGAAGATCCTGTCCATGGCCCCAGAAGTGGTCTGACGCAGAGGGGAAAGGAAAGAAAATCATGAGTATCGCACGTATTCGCAAGAACGACACCGTGATCGTGCTGAGCGGCAACGACGCCGGCCGCACGGGCACCGTGACGAGCGTGAACCGCAAGGAGGGCACGGCGATCGTCGCCGGCCTGAACGTCCACAAGAAGGCCGTTCGCCGTACCGAGCGTACGCAGGGCGGGCTGATCGAGCGCGAGTTCCCGATCCGCCTCTGCAAGCTGATGCCGTACGACGCCGACGCCAAGAAGGGCTCGCGCGTCGGCACGGCCGAGAAGGACGGCAAGAAGGCCCGTCGCCTGAAGGCGTCCGGAAAGATCATCTGAGGAACACCACCATGGCGAAGTTGAAAGAAGAATACCAGTCGCGCATCTTCGGCGAACTCGAGAAGAAGCTCGGGCTCACGAACAAGATGCTCGTTCCGCGCCTTCAGAAAGTCGTCGTCAACATGGCCTTCGGCATCGTCTCCAAGGACGAGCAGAAGGGCCTTGTCGAGGATCTGCAGGCGATCACCGGCCAGAAGCCGCTGCTTTGCAAGGCGAAGAAGTCCATCTCGAACTTCAAGTTGCGCGAAGGCATGGTGATCGGCGCGAAGGTGACGTTGCGCGGAGACCGGATGTGGGAGTTCGTCGAGCGTCTGATCTCGGCGGCGCTGCCGCGTATCCGTGACTTCCGCGGCGTCTCGAACCGCGGCTTCGACGGTCGCGGCAACTACACGCTCGGGCTGAAGGAGCACTCGATCTTCCCGGAGCTCGTGGAGTCGGCGCCCGGCCATTCGGGCATGGATGTCACGTTCGTCACCAGTTCGCAGGACAACAAGGCCGCGCGCGAGCTTCTCGTCGCGCTGGGCATGCCGTTTGCGGGGAGGAACTAAACTATGGCAAAGAAATGTCTGATGGAAAAGGCCGCGCGCAAGCCGAAGTTCTCGGTCCGCGGCTACAACCGCTGCAAGCTGTGCGGCCGTCGGCACGCGTACATGCGCAAGTTCGGCGTGTGCCGCCTGTGCTTCCGCGAGCTCGCGGTGAACGGTCTCATCCCGGGCGTCACGAAGGCGTCGTGGTAAAATCGGAAAGGAACCGAAGAAATGACAACTGATCCCATTTCCGACATGCTGCTCGCGATCCGGAACGGCCTCAAGGCCCGCCTGGTCCAGGTGGCGACGCCCGCGTCGAACCTCAAGGCGGAGATCGCCAAGGTGATGAAGTCGTCCGGCTACATCCAGGACGCGTTCGTCACGAGCGAGTTTCCCAAGAAGCTCGTCATCACGCTGAAGTACTCGGATCGCGCCGAGCCGGCCATCCGGGGCCTGCAGCGCCAGTCCAAGCCCGGCCTCCGCAAGTTCGTTTCCTGCGCGAACATCCCCGCTGTCCTCGACGGCATGGGACTCGCCGTCCTCTCCACGTCGAAGGGCGTGATGAGCGGTGTCGACGCCAAGAAGCAGAAAGTCGGCGGCGAACTCATCTGCACAGTCTGGTAAGGAGCGAAGCAATGTCTCGTATTGGTAAGGAACCCGTGGCCATTCCGGCCGGCGTCACCGTCACGGTGGACGGCCAGAAGGTCACCGTCAAGGGCAAGCTCGGCGAGCTCGCGTACGTGATGCATGACGGCATCACCGCGAAGGTGGAGGGCGGCAAGGTCGTCGTCTCCTGCGCGGACGACAAGCTGCTCGGCAACTTCCACGGTCTGGCGCGCGCGCTGATCCACAACAACGTGGTCGGCGTCAGCGAGGGCTACAAGAAGCAGCTGACGATCGAGGGCACCGGCTTCAAGGCCGCCCTTCAGGGCAAGACGCTTGCGCTGTCGCTCGGTTTCGCCTCCCCCAAGCTCTACGCGATTCCCGAAGGCATCACCATCACCGTCGAGAACGACGGCCTGCAGGTGACAGTGACGGGCGTCGACAAGGACAAGGTGGGCGAGGCCGCCGCGCGCATCCGCGCGTTCTATCCCGCCGAGCCCTACAAGGGCAAGGGCGTGAAGTATCTCGGCGAGCACATTCGCCGCAAACAGGGCAAGAAGGTGGCCTAATCTGAAGGCTGCCTGAATCGGAGAAATCACGAATGAGTTTCAACCGTAAAGACCAGCGCAGGAAGCGCCACATGCGCCTCCGCCAGCGCGTCATCGGCTCGGCCGAACGGCCGCGCATGTCGATCTGCATCTCGAACAAGCACATGTACGTGCAGTTCATCGACGACGCGGCCGGCAACACGATCGCCTCCGCCTCCTCCATCAAGGAGCCGAAGGCCAACCTCGAGGTCGCGAAAAACCTCGGCGCCGCGGCGGCCGAGGCCGCCAAGGCCAAGGGCATCACGCGTATCGTCGTCGACCGCGGCGGCCATCCCTACACGGGCCGCGTGGCCGCAATCGTCGAGGCTGCCGTCGCGAACGGCCTTTCGATCAGCGACAAACCCGCCAAGGAGGCTGAATAATGGCACAGAACCGTGACAAGCGCCGCAATAACGAGTCCGGCGCGAACGACGATCTCGACGAGCGCGTCGTGTTCGTGAACCGTTGCGCCAAGACCGTCAAGGGCGGTCGCCGCATGTCCTTCTCCGCCGTTGTCGTCGTGGGCGACCACGAGGGCAAGGTGGGCGTAGGTTTCGGCAAGGCCAACGAAGTCTCCGACGCCATCCGCAAGGGCGGCGACGCGGCTCGCAAGGCGATGCGCCCTGTCGTTCTCCACGGCAAGACGATTCCGCACGACGTGACGGGTACCTGCGACGGAGGCCGCGTCCTCCTGAAGCCGGCCCCGGACGGCACGGGCCTCATCGTCGGTGGCGGCATGCGCCCCGTCCTCGAGGCGGTCGGCATCCGCGATGCCGTCGGCAAGTCGCTCGGCTCCAAGAACCGCCTCAATGTGGTGAAGGCCACGCTGGACGCGCTTTCCCAGCTCCGCTCGGCGGAGGAGATCGCGGCGCTCAGGGCATAGAGAAAGGAATTGGTATTATGGACCTCTCCAATCTGACAAACACACCTGGTGCCCGGCATCGCCAGAAGCGCGTCGGCCGCGGTTGCGGCTCGGGCATGGGCAAGACCTCCACACGTGGCCACAAGGGCCAGAACGCGCGCAAGGGCCACAAGCAGAAGCTTGGGTTTGAAGGCGGCCAGATGCCGCTCGTGCGTCGTCTGCCGAAGCGCGGCTTCAACAACGCCCGCTTCCGCGTCGAAGCGCTCGCGGTGAACGTCGCTACGCTCGAAAAGCTCTTCAACGCCGGCGACGAGATCACGATCGAGACGCTCGCGGCCAAGGGCTTGTCGGACAACAAGCGTCCGCGCGTGAAGATTCTCGCCACGGGCGAGCTGACGAAGAAGTTCACCGTCAAGGTGCCTTGCTCCGCCGCCGCCAAGGCGAAGATCGAAGCCGCCGGCGGCACCGTCGCCTGAGGCGAGCATTCGTCTGGGAAAAGAGGCGTTCGCGTGAGCGCGGACGCCTCTTTCTTTCACCTCAATTTGCCATGTACAGGCAGACGAAGATGTGATAAAATAAATAATCTTTCAGGAAGAACCAGATAGACAGAATGGAGTAGAGCGACAATGTCGATGTTCAAAGGCTTTTCGAATGCGTTCAGGATTCCCGAACTGAGGAAGAAGATCCTCATTACGCTCGGTATCGTGGCCGTCTGCCGTCTCGTCTCGCAAATCCCCACGCCAGGCGTTGACTGGCAGGCGCTTCACCGTGCCATCGAGCACATTCGTGAAACGTCGGGCGGGGGCGGGCTGTTCGACTGGTTCGACGTCTTCACCGGCGGCGCCCTCGGGCAGTGCGCGATTGGCTTCCTCTCGATCTGGCCGTACATCTCCGCGCAGATCGTCATCCAACTCCTCTCGTCCGTCATTCCGTCGCTCGAGAAGCTGAAGAAGGAGGGCGAGTCGGGACGCCAGCAGCTCGCGCAGATTACGCGCTACCTGACGATCGTCCTCTGCGTTGTGCAGTCGTGGAGCATCGCCACGGCGCTGATGCACCCGACGATGCTAGGGATCAACGAGCAGATCGTGGTGAACCCTGGGTTCGGCTTCCAGCTTATGACTGTAATCGGCATGACGTCCGCCGCGTTGTTCGTCATGTGGCTCGCCGACCAGATCACGACGTTCGGCATTGGCAACGGCGGCTCGCTCATCATCATGATCAACATCACCTCGCGCCTGCCGCAGGCGATCACGAGCGCGTGGCAGCGTTACTTTGGCGCGAACGGGCTGGACGCGATCAAGTCCCCTGTCGAGCTGGCGCTCCTGCTTCTCTTCGGATTTGGCGTCGTGATGGGAACCGTGATGCTCACGCAGGGTGTCCGCAAGGTGACGATCCATGCCACGCGCCGTTCGATGGCGGGCGGGAACTCCTACGGCATGCAGCAGACGTATATGCCGCTGCGCGTCAACTACACGGGCGTCATGCCGATCATCTTCGCGCAGCCGCTCCTCCAGATTCCGGCCATGCTGCTGATGAAGATTCCCTCGGACTCCACCGGCGTCCTCGGTGCGCTCCGCTCGTTTGGCATGCAGCTCGGCGACATGGGCAGCGCCACACACCTGATCATCTACGCCGCCGTCATCATGTTCTTCGCGTTCTTCTGGGTGGCCACGCAGTTCAACGCCGTGGACATCGCCGAGAACCTGAAGAAGGACGGTTCCTACGTGCCGGGCATCCGTCCTGGCCGCGCGACGGCCGAGTACCTTGACGCCGTGATGACGCGCATCACGCTCATCGGCGGCACGGGGTTGCTGATCGTCGCCCTGCTCCCGCAGGTGCTGAACGGCATGATGCAGGTGCCGTGGGCCATCGCCAGCTTCTTCGGCGGCACCTCGCTGCTCATCATCGTCGGCGTGGCGCTTGACACGCTGCGCATCATGGAGTCGCACCTTCTCGTGCGCAAGTACGACGGCTTCCTCCGCCACGGTTCCCTTCGCGGCAGGGGCGGCATGTAAGCCATGGCCACGCTGAAGCTGGGCGTTCTCGGTTCGGGCGCAGGCTCGAACATGCAGTCCATCGTGGACGCGATAGACAAGGGCGAGCTGGATGCAGAAATCCGGCTCGTCCTTGCCGATGTTCCAGACGCGAAAATACTCGACCGCGCCCGTCGCCACAACATTCCGGCGCAGTATCTCGATTGCGCGCCGTGGAAGACGAAGCTTGAAGGCCCAGCCGAGGACCGGTGCATCCGGCTGCTGAAGGACGCGGGATGCGACACGGTCGTCCTCGCCGGCTTCATGCGAATCGTCAAGCCCAAGCTCCTGGCCGCTTTTCCGATGCGCGTTCTCAATATCCACCCTGCACTTCTGCCGGCATTCCCCGGCGTCCATAGCTGGACGCAGGCGCTTGAGTACGGCTGCAAAGTGGCGGGCGTGACGGTGCATTTTGTCGATGCGGGTACGGATTCTGGGCCGATCATCGTTCAGAAGTGCGTGCCCGTGCTGGAAGACGACACGCCCGAAACGCTTCATGCGCGTATCCAGGTGCAGGAGCATTTGGCCTTCCCCGAAGCCCTGCGCCATCTGGCGGCAGGACGCCTTCGCGTCGAGGGGCGTCGCGTCCTGATCGGATAAAAAAGTTTCTGGAGGAGAGTCGATATGAACGGAGCCATACTTCTGCTGGTGGGCGTCGTCTGCTTCACGCTTGCCTATTTCTTCTATTCAAAGTTCATCGCGCGTGCGATCGGCGTGGATCCTTCTCGGCCGACGCCGGCGCACACGATGGGTGACGGCGTGGATTACGTGCCGGCGCATCCGATGGTTCTCTACGGGCACCACTTTGCCGCCATCGCGGGCGCGGGCCCCATCATCGGGCCGGTCCTGGCTGCGCAATTCGGCTGGGCTTCCGTCGCGCTCTGGATCGTGCTGGGCTGCATCTTCATCGGATCGATGCACGACATGGTGACGCTCTTCCTCTCCGTCCGGCATCAGGGCAAGTCGATCGGCTCGGTGATCGAGGACGTGCTGGGGCGTCCTGGCAAGATGATTTTCCTGATGTTCTGCTTTGCCGCGCTGGTCCTCGTGATGAGCGTCTTCACGGGGCAGGTGGCGGACGCGTTTGTCTCGAACCCTGAGGTGGCGACCTCGTCGCTCCTGGGCATCTTCGAGGCCGCGCTTTTTGGTATCTGCGTGTACAAGTTCAAGTGGAACGTCTTCGCCGCGAGCTTCGTGTTCGTGCCGCTCCTGTTCTTCCTCGTCTGGATCGGCGTCATCTTCCCGTGCGACCTTACGACGCTTTTGGGCGTCACCGCCGCCACGTCCAAGACGATCTGGGTGGCGGTCCTCTTCGTGTACTGCTTCGTGGCGTCCACGTTGCCGGTTTGGCTCCTTTTGCAGCCGCGCGACTATCTGAACAGCTACCTCCTCTACGCGATGCTGGCGATTGGCCTCGCCGCCGTGTTCATCGTGTGTCCTACGATCAACATCGACGCATTCTCGGGCTTCACGGTGAAGGCCGCGAAGGGCGGGGCCACGATGTACCTCTTCCCGCTCCTCTTCGTGACGGTGGCGTGCGGTGCCTGCTCGGGCTTCCACGCGCTCGTCGCGTCGGGCACCACCTCCAAGCAGCTGGACAGCGAGCGGCACATACGCCCGGTGGGCTACGGCTGCATGCTGTTGGAGGGCGTGGTGGCGCTCCTCGCATTGATCGCCGTGGCTTGGCACTCGCAGGCTGACCTCGTCGCAGGCCTTTCCGAGGGCAAGCCTGTGGTGCTGTTCGCGCAGGGCCTCGCATCTTTCTGCGGCAAGCTGGGGCTTCCGGAGAAGACGTCCGAGAGCTTCATGTTGCTCGCCGTGGCCGCCTTCCTCATGACATCCGTGGACGCCTGCACGCGCCTCGCGCGCTTCGTGTGGCAGGAGTTGTGGAGCACGGCCTCGGCGGCTGCGCCGGCCTCCGAGACTGCCGCGAAGCCGCAGTCGCCGATCGTCCGTCTCAACCGCAACATGTACTTCGCGACGGGCGTGGTGGTGGCGATCGGCGTGTACCTGCTGGTGCTGAATCCGTCCATGGCGAACAACCTCTGGACGATGTTCGCGAGCGCGAACCAGATGCTCGCCGCCCTGACGCTGCTGACGGCGTCCCTCTGGCTCTTCAAGAACAAGCTCAAGTTCTGGATCGCCGCCCTGCCGATGTGTTTCATGATCGTGACCTCCGGCACGGCCGTGTTCCAGCTTTTCCTGCAGAATCTCGACAAGTGGATGAAGCACGGTTTCGCGGCTGGAGGCGTGACGGCGATCGGCTCGCTCGTGCTCTTCTGCCTCGCCATCGTGCTGCTGGCGCTCGGGGCGATGAAGCTCCGTACGCTCGTCAAGATACGCATCGCCCGCGCGATCAGCGGGAAGGACTGACGGAACAATGTCCGGGAAGACCATCTCCGAGATTGTCGATCTCGCCAGCGCTTTCTACGGGAGCGCCACGTTGTTCGCAGCCCTCGATCTGGGCGTGTTTGCGGCTATCGCCAAGGCGGGTGCGCCCGTTGCTCTCAAACCGCTTGCGGCGCAGCTGAACGCCTCTCCGCGCGGTCTGCGTCTGCTCTTGGACGCCTGCGTGGCGACGGGCATCCTCGCCAAGTCGCCGGACGGCCTCTATGCCAACACGGAGGCCGGACGCCTCGCGCTCGTGCCGGGCGGTCCGGCAGACCTCTCCAAAGCCATTCGCTACAACCAGGACGTCTACCCCGCCTGGGGCCGCCTTGCCCAGCTCGCGCGGACGGGCATGCCCGTGGAGCCGCCGCAGCTTCATCTGGGCGATGATACGGAACGGACGCGTCGCTTTGCGCTCTCCATGCGCGGCCGCGCGCTCGCGATCGGACGCGGCGTGGTGCCGATGATCGACCTCGGCGCGCCACAGGGACGCCTCCTCGACCTCGCCGGCGGTCCCGGCACCTACGCCGAGCTGCTGATGAAAGCCAATCCTGGCTGGCGGTGCGTGACCGTGGACGTGCCGGCCGTGAGCGTCGTCGCGCGCGAGTGCGTGGCGCAGGCGGGGCTGACCGACCGCATCGACTGCCGCGCGGGCGACTACCATGTGGATAACTACGAGCCGGCGGCCTATGACGCCGTCACCATCTTCGGCGCGCTGCACCAGGAATCGCCAGAGCAGATCCGTGGCATCCTCGCGCGCGCCGCCCGCGCGATGAAGCCGGGCGGACGTATCTTTGTCCTCGACATGATGACGGACGCCACGCACGCCGCGCCGGCGTTCAGCGCGCTCTTCGCGGTAAACATGGCCCTCACCACCGAGAACGGCTGGGTGTTCTCCGACGAGGAGCTGAAGGGCTGGCTGACCGAAGCCGGGTTCACGCCCGGCGAGACGCGGCCCGTTCCGCCGCCCATGCCGCATTGGCTCGTCTCCGCGACGCGGAATTGAGCGCGGGCGCGCGGCCGCTTGCGTCCGGCGGGAAAATATGATATACTATCAAAACTTTTCGGTGCCCCCAAGGGCCGGAGGAAAGTGAGGTGAAATAGGCATGGCAATCCAACTCAAGCTGAAGAAGGGCGAGTCCGTCGAACGCGGTCTCAAGCGCCTGAAGAAGATTCTCGACAAGGAGGGAATCATCAAGACGCTTCGCGACCAGCGCTACTTCGAGAAGCCCTGCGTGAAGGCGCGGAAGAAGTCCGCGCGTGCGCGCATTCGGAGCCGCTCCCGCCGCCGCATGCAGGAGCTGTGAGTCCGAAAGGCTCATCCATGCCATAAAGGGCCTTGCATCGTCGGTGCGGGGCTCTTTTATTTTTTGCTTTTTAGTTTCTCATGTTGCGGTAATCTCGTTATGACACGTTCTATGTTATAATGAAAAAAACTGAAACAAGTGGAGTCGATGCGATGAACAAAAGAACGACGATGGTCCTTGCTACGGCCTGCATGACGGCTGGCGTCTTGGCATGGCATCCGGTAAAGGTGCCGGGCGTGGCGAACGGTCCAATGCTGACGGAATGGGGCGCGAAGGTGACGCCCGAGAACGCCTGGCGGGAATATCCGCGGCCGCAGATGGTCCGGCAAGGCTGGATGAACCTGAACGGCCTCTGGAAATACGCCGTGACAGCGGGCGCGCCGACCGTGCCGACCAAATGGGACGGCGAGATCCTCGTGCCGTTCCCGATCGAGAGCCCGCTTTCGGGCGTGGGACGTCTGCTCGAGCCGAAGGAGACGCTCTGGTACCGGCGGACATTTGAGACGGATGTGAAGAAGGGCGAGCGATTGATTCTCAACTTTGAGGAATGCGATTTCCGTACGCAGGTGTTCGTGAACGGGCGCGAGGCGGGTGTGCCGCACGAGGGCGGGCAGATGCCGTTCGCGTACGACGTGACAGACCTCGTACGGAAGGGCGAGAACGAGCTGGTCGTGAGCGTATGGGACCCGACCACCGACTTCGTCGGGTCTCACGGCAAGCAGACGTTCCGTCCGCACGGCTGCATGTACACGCGCACGAGCGGCATTGGCGGGACGGTGTGGCTGGAGACCGTGCCCGAGACGCATATCACGGGCTATCGGGTGACAACGGACATCGATGCGGGAACGGTACGTTTCGAGTTCGATGTCAAGGGCGGGTTCGTCCGACCGGAAGTGCGCGTGACTGTTCGCGGATGTGCAGGAGCGCAACTTTTTCTGGAGACCGTGTCGAAGGACGGCGTCGCCGTCGTGAAAATGCCCGCCGGCTTCAAGCTGTGGAGCCCCGAATCGCCGACGCTTTACGATTTCATCGCCACGTGCGGCGAGGACGAGATCAAGGGCTACTTCGGCATGAGGAAGTTCGAGAAACGGAAGGATCCGAACGGCATACTGCGGTTCTACTTCAACAACGAGCCGCGCTTCCTCATCGGCACGCTCGATCAGGGCTGGTGGCCGGACGGGCTCCTCACGCCGCCGTCGGACGAGGCGATGGCGTTCGACATCCGTGCGCTCAAGGCGGCTGGCTTCGACATGATGCGCAAGCACATCAAGGTTGAGCCTCGCCGCTACTACTGGCTGTGCGACGTGCTCGGCATCATCGTCCTGCAAGACATGCCGAGCGGCTTCAGCGACACGATGAAACGCTACGGCTTCTATCGCCGCGAGCTGAAGGAAATGATCGATCACCTCTACAACGTGCCGTCGATCGTGATGTGGGTGCCCTACAACGAGGGCTGGGGGCAGCCCGGACAGTTTCTCACCCATTCGACGCTCGTCTGGACCCAACGCTACGATCCAACGCGCCTGGTGGACGGTCCCTCCGGCGCGAACGACTGGGAGGGCGGCGCGCTGTGGTGCGTCAAGCCGCACCGCGACACCTCCCACCTGCCTGCTGGCGAAGAGGAGGCGGCGGACAGCGTGGACAAGCACGACTACGGGCGCGCGCCGAGGATGTTCCCGGTGAACGATCGCCGCGTCAGTTTCCTGGGCGAGTTTGGCGGCATCGGTTGCCGCGTGGGCGGCCACCTGTGGACGACGAACGCCTGGGGATACGGCGGCACGGGCGGCGATACGGACCGCGCGGCCGTACAGGGAAAGTTCGTGACGCTCATGGAACATGTGGCCGGCCTCGCGCGGCGCGGACTGGGCGGGAGCGTCTATACGCAGACGACCGACGTGGAAGGGGAGATCAACGGCCTTCTGACCTACGACCGCAAGGTGACGAAGTTTGACCCGGCGGCGCTCGCAGCCGTGCATGCGAAGGTTCGTGCGGCAGCGGCGCTCGGCCTCGTGCCGTACGAGGAGCAGACGGTGTTCCCGAAACTCGCGGCGGATCCAAAGACGTGGGCGTGGACGACGACGGAACCTGCCGCCGGCTGGCAGGAGGTCGGTTTCGACGACTCCGCCTGGGCGCGTGCGGCGGGCGGGTTCGGAAACAGGGCTATCGCGCACGATCACGGCGCGCAGGTGACGACCGAGTGGAACACGAAGGCGATCTGGCTGCGGCGGCACTTTACGCTGGACATGCCGCCGGGGAAAGTCATTGCCGCCACGTTCGAGATGTTCCACGACGAGGACGCGGAGGTGTGGCTCAACGGCAAGCCAGTCCTTTCCGCCCATGGCTACACGACGGGTTACGCGGCGTTTTCCGTGTCGGCGGAGGTGTTCGCCGCAGCGGCGAAGCAGGGCGACAACGTGCTGGCGGTGAAGGTGATCCAGAATGTCGGCGGGCAGTATTTCGACGTCGGTCTTTCGGTGGACGTCCCCAAACCTTGATATGACTCACTTGCCTTGCAATTCGCCCTTTTTCTTTCCGATTTAACTTGCTTGATCGCACGACGTTCCTCATTTTTGGAAGCAGGTCGAGCAGATGGCGGCGCGATTTGGTATAATCCCCGCGATGAGCAAAAAGAAAGATACAAACGAACCACCGAGCCTTTTCGACAAT
>CAMNLN010000037.1 GCA_946543025.1 uncultured Verrucomicrobiota bacterium | reverse complement strand
CCGCCCCCCACGATTTTGACGATCTGTCCCCACAGCGGGTGCAGCGGCTCCTTCAACGCATCCATGCCCATCCACTTCATCGCAAGGCCCGTGGCGTCTTCCGGGAACAGGTATCCTGCCACCGTCAACGAATAGACGAAAAGCGCGACAAGCGATGCTCCGATTGCAGCCACCCAGAGGCGCCATCCCAGCGCCTCTGGCACACCTTGCAAATTTCTTGCGTCCGACATTCCTGACATCCTTTCTGATTTCGGTCTTGAAGCAAGATTATACCGAAATCGGACTGCTAACGAAAGTGCAAAATTCATCCCGCCATCCTTGCCGACCCCGAGCGCCTTTGACAATCGCAAAAATAATGCTAGAATATTGGCGTGTTCCGCCCAAAAGGCGAACTGATTCGCAACAAGAAACTGAAAGGTTCCATACAATGAAGAAGATTCTCATCGTGGCGCTCGTCGCCGCCGCTTCGGTCGTAATGACCGGTTGCCAGAAGGAAGAGGAGAAGAACCCCGTCGCCGCTGCAGCCGAGGCCGTAAAGGCCGATGCCAACGCTACGGCCAAGGAAGCCGGCAAGGCCGCCGACGCCGCCGCCAAGGAGATTGGCAAGGCTGCTGACGCCACCAAGAAGGCCGCGACCGACGCCGCCAAGTAAGGCATCAACCGTAAATCAACGGGAAAGCCTCCGGACAACCGGAGGCTTTCTGTTTTTATCATGCGGCACTGTTATCCCCTTAATTGAGATTTCGCCAATCGAGCGCCCAATAGCGGCGGTCAAGCTCGTAGGAATCAGCGGTATCCTTGTCAAGGTCGAACGAAGCGGGAAGAACGCCGTACCGCTTCATTTCGCGAAGGTACGGCTTCGGCGGACAAAATCCGGGCATGTCAAAGCGCTTGACCTTCTCCAGGACTTCTTGTCCGTCCTGGATCATTGCAAGTATGGCCTTGTAGTCGGGGTCGTCCTTGGACATGAACACTGCCTTGCCATCCTTGCCCATGCCAAAACCGCCCGCTTCTTTCGCAAGCGGAGCCTTCAGGAAGAGGGACTTCTCTGGCCGCGAAAGGTTGAAAAGCAGATGCCGGTGCCACTTCTTGAGGCGCGGGTCGTTCCAGTCCGGCGTCCAGAAGCTGATGCCGTTCTCGTCGGAGAGGCAGTGCGGAAGTCGCTTCGCCCCGGCATGACACGTGTCGCAACGGCGGACGATGACGGCATTTGCGGCGACTGCCGCGGCACGCGTGCGGTCGTTGTTCATCGCCTGCTTGTTCTGCAGATAGCCGCCGATCGAGCCGCAACCGAGTGCGCCGTACGTGCCGGGATACGGCGCAGACCCGTCGAGCCACGCAATGACGACCTTCCGCTCGTCGGACGTCACGGTTGCACCGTGGTGCGTGCCGGAAATCTTCTCCATGAGCGGACTTCCCCCGCTCCCGCGCGCATAGGGCGGCCAGTCGCTCTTGGAATCGTTGCGTCCGTCCAGCACCTGATTGTGGGCGATAAGATTGTAGTAGGCCATCGAAAACATCACGCCCCGGTCGCCGCTGAGGTCGACGTTGCCGCAACGCTTATCCGGATTATGGCACCTGACGCAGGCACGGTCGAGCACAGGCTGCATGTCGCGAGGAAAATCCGGCACGTCGAACGCGAGGCCGGAAGTGTCGATTTCCGACGGTCCGCGCGAAAGCGCCTTCGAGACGGTCGCGGCGCGACGCACGGTGTTCTCCGTCTTTTTCTCGTGGCATCCCACGCACCCCTGCCGTTCGCCGGGCATCACCTGCGTGAAGCTCTGCATCCGCTTCACGGCGCGCCCCTCCGCGTCGAGCGCGACGAAAAAGAGCGACCGGAGCGCAGGCACCTTGAAGTACGCGCTGCCGTCCTCCTCCACGGGCACGGTGCCGAGATACCGCGTCAGCGTGAACGTACCTCCGTAGGTGAGAGGGTCCATGCCGCCCGTGTAGTTGATCGGCTTCGGAAGCGACTCCATCACCATCAGTTTCTTGACCGTGCCTGGCTTCACGCCGGACATGGAGCGACTGATCATCACGTTCTCAAGGTAGAACTCGCCGGTCATCGACGCGAGATCCGTACGGTCGGCAAGAATCCGTTCGCGCGCATGTGGCAGGAGCGGACGCGGCTCGCAGATACGCGCGCCGCCGTCGCTCGCCCCCTCAAACGCGGTAAACTCTTGCGGAAGCTTGAACAGCGTCTCCTTCATTCCGCGCCGGTTCATAAGGAACGTCTCCTCGCCGTCCGTCGCCATGAACAGCTCCGGCGAGAATGCCCACGGGTCGTAGCACACCTGCCGGGAAATCCTGCGGATGTTGGCACGGTTGTCCGGCCCCGACTTCGCGGAAAGTACGCTGAGAAAGCCGCCGTGCTCCATTTTCCCGTGGCCGGGGGAATCCGTCAACACGATGTCGTCCGTGCCGGGGATGGGCTTCGCGTCGATATACACACCGCCGGGATAGGTGTTGCCCTGGAGAATCTGGTGCTGCGTTCCGTCAGGGTTCATGGTCCAGAGGTGGTGGAACGTCACCTGGCGGCGGTCGACGTACTCCCAGCGCATATAGGCGATGCGTCCGTCCTGAAGCGGCCAGGGCGTGTTGTCGTGCTCGATGTTTGCGGAAAGCATGCGAATGCCCGAGCCGTCCGGCTTCATGCGGTAGATGGTGGCGACCTGCGTGAGCCAGCAGTTCACCCAGCGTCGCGCGCGCGCGGAGACGAAGATGACGTCGCCGTCGGGAAGCCACGCCGGCTCGATGTCGTCGTACTCGCCGAACGTGAGCTGACGGAGGCCCGTGCCGTCGGCGTTGATCACGTAGAGATGGTAACGTTGCTCGTCGCCGGGACGGTACGAGAACACGATCTGGCGGCCGTCGTAGTGGACGCATGGGTCGCGTACCGCGCCCGCGATATCCTCCAGCAGCACGCGAAAGGACTTCGTTCGGATATTGTACGCCACAAGACGCCCCTGCCGATTGAGGATCGCGTGGCTCGTGCCGTAGCAGTAGTAGCCGAAGTTGGCATACCAGTGCTCGCGCCGGTGTGTCCGCGTAGCAAAGACGATTTCGTCGTACGTGCCGTAGTCGCCGGCGAACAATTTTTCGCGCAGTTCCGCGACGGACGGCGCGGGAGGCCTCGCGTCGGGAATAACGGGCTGGGCGTCCGTGTCGTAGAGGTCGATGTAGTCGATGTTCACGGCACGGTCGGGCGCGACGATGCGCAGGTCCGCGCCGGCGGGAATTTCGATCTTGGCGATCTCGACGTTGTTGATCACATGGTAGTCGCCCGTGTCGGGGAACGTGATGTCGCCAAGATGCCGCTCGCCGTCGAAGAACCGTACCGTCGCGCCGTCTCCGCCGCTGTTCGTGCTGAACGCCACCGCCACCCACTTCGCGGCGGGCACCTTGCCGTACCGGACGCCCTTGCCGTACGAGAAGAAAGCGAGGATGCCACCTCCGGACGCGCCGGCGATCTTGCGATAGGGACCGGCCTTGCCCCCCTTGTCGTCGGGCAGCATCTCGCCATTCTCGGCCTCGATTCGGAAAGGCGTGCCCGCAGCTGACCCGCCCGTAAGGGCGACCGCGCCGAAGAGGATTGCGCGAATAAAAGGCCGCATCTTTCCCATAAGAGGCTTGCGTTCGTTTTCCCCGGCTCTTCTTGCCGCCGCCGTCCCTACGACTCGTAGATCACGCGATAGCCGATCTTCTTCGCGAGGGCTTCCACGTCCTTCTTGAAATCGCCGAGGAACGTGACGCGGTGCCAACCCCAGTGGTCCCAGAGCGGGTACGACTTCTCGAAGTCGCCCGTCACCTCGGCGACGATCTTCGTGCGGCAGGCGCGGTCGTCAAGGTCGTTTCCGATCGTGCGCCCTGTCTGCACGAGCACGCAACCCTTGCCGCCGTCCCCGAAGAACTGGAACTGCACCGTCGTGACGGGATAATTGATCGGCGCGAGCGCGCGGACGGATGCGCCTTGGCGGTCCTCAGAGTGAGTCTCGATCTCGTAGGGTGCGGACGTGTCCTGCGGACCGAGGAACTTGCGCGTCGCCACGCAGTGCGCGAAGACCATCGCCCGCCGCGAGGAGTCGATCGCCGGGTCGGAGATGTACCCCATGCGCCCCTTCGTCATCGCGCCGAACACCACCATCGCCGTGGTGGAGCGAATGTCGTTCTCGCATGTCCCGAAGAGCCCGATGTCCTGCAGCTCCATGAAGCCAAGGCACGGATACGCCTGCAGTTTCCCTGTATAGCACCCGCCGAGGCAGTTGACGGAGATCGCGACCGCGCCGTGCGCCTTGAGGACGGCCTGCATCCCGTAGAATTGCTTCGCGCAGCCGAACAGCGTCTCGTCCGATACGCCCGCGATCTTCCGCGCCGTACGCTTCCACTCGGCGACCTTCTCCCGCGCGAGCGCATCCGGAACCTTCTCCCACGCGGCGTTCAGCTCGTCGAACTTGACGTCCTCCACGACGATGCCGAAGTCCTTGAGTATCTTCGCCTTCATTTTCTCGTCGTACCCCTCCACGGAGAGGATCTTCTTGCCTTTCACGGCGGCCAGCGTCTCATCGGGGGAGAGACAGTCGAGCGGCCCCTCGCACGGCTTGATGCCGGACTCCGGCGGCGTGTGGGCGAGTCGGTAGCCGGTCGCGGCCTTCACGAAGTCATCGCCCGTGCCGGCCTTCAACGCCTCGAACGCGCGCGCGGCCCCGATCGTGTCATTGAAATCGAGCGAGCTCATGAACGCATAATGCTTCGTTTTCCGGCGCAGCATCGCGGCGTTCTGCACGTCCCACCCGCCGATGCCGGAGTACGGGAAGCTGCAGAAGAGCGTGGGCTTGCCGGCCTTGACGATGCCGGCAATGGCCTTAGGCCACGAGTTCATCTGGATCACGAGGTAGCCCTTCACGTCGCCAGACTTCGCGTCTTCCTCCAAGATCTTCGCGGTGCCGACGTCGTCGAACGCCATGCCCGGCACGAACTTCACGCCCGGCACGCCGGCGTTCAGCGCGTCCGCGACGTTCTTCATCACGGGGCGGAAGTCGAAGCCGACGTTGGGCCACGTCTTTTTCACCTGCACCTCGTCCCAGATGGCAAACACGAGGCGCACCTTGACCGCGCCCGCCTTGTCGGGGATCGCGCCTGCCGGCGTCGGCGCGGGAAGCGCCGTGAGGAAGTCCCCGAGCTCGTGGGCCGATGCCGTGCCCGCCGCGACGGCGGCGAAAAGCCCGTAGATGAAATCCTTGCGCCCGCATGAGGCGCATGGCGTCGTCATGTCATTCTGTTTCTTCACGTCACACCTTCTTCGTTAATTGCAGGCCTGCAGGGCCGCTGTTTGAGACACCGCAGATTCTAGCAAATTTTCACGCGACCGTGTGGCAGGAACTGCTCATCGTGTGGACAGGCCCTTCTGCACCTTCTCACATGTCTCTGATCGTCAGCGAACCTTTATTCGGTATCCTACGGCGAATGTTGCCTGGCAACACGAGAATTCCCGTGCCGTGCCCGTCGCCTTTCACCGACAGGACTCCGTCTCGACACGAGACGCGTATCTCGCCATGTGGCGTAGGCACGGTCCCTTCAATCCATGAAAGCCCGGCGGCGTTAGGCCGGACCTCATACTCTGCGAAGCCTGGTTTCGTTGGCGTTACGCCAAGAATGTGTCGTCCAAGCAGATAGACGGGACCTGCTCCCCATGCGTGGCAGAGCGATTTGCCGAACGGTCTCTTGTACATGGCATATTTCTCCAGGCCTTTCTCTTTTGGATTGTAAAGTTCCCAGAAAGACGTGGCACCTTCGGCCAGCATGCCGCCCCAATACGATCTTACGGCATCAAGAACGTTCGTATGCATTCCCAGCCCGCAGAGCGCGTCAAGTTCGTAAAACCGCATATACGGAGTCTGAATCCCCATGACATGCTCGTTCAAGATGACGTTCTTCAAGACGCTTTGCCGCTGTTCGGCGTCGAAGTATCCCCACTCAAGACCAAACATGTTCGGGTAGCGCGTGAGCTGCCCATCAAGCTTTCCGTCGTCGCGCAGAAGATGCATCAGTCCGCCTTTCTCCCGATTCCAAAAAAGCGGCACGATCTCCGAACGCAGGACTTCGGCCCGTTTTCGGTATGCCGCCGCGCCGTCACGCCCCAGTTCGTCCAAGACATCTGCCATCGCTGTCAGCGATTCGACGAACAGCATCTGCTCAAAGCTCGTCACGCCACCGTGGTTGCGCAACGGTTGCGGCGCCCAGTCGATGAACATCCAGTCGCCAGGCCTGTCGCGAGGTCGTCCATTTGCGTCAAGTCGCCCAATCGCGAAGTCCATCAGCGACGCCATCCGGGCGACGATCTGTTCCAGAAACAGGCGGTCCCCCGTATGCATGTAGTATTCCCACACGGACATGAACCAGTAGAACGTATAGTCCATGATTTGGTTAATGTGCATCACCAGCGGATCGCCGCCGCGCTGGTAGAAGAGCGTATCCTTGGCGATATCGCTGCCGCCGAACAGGTAGTAGGACATCAGATAGCTTTGCCGCGCGTCGCCGCTCCACGTCCAGCGATCGCGCTTCACGCCCTCTATGAACAGCTCGCGCGTCGTCAGTTCCATCGTGTGCGCAGAGACGTCCCATATCCTGTTCAGCAATTCGTCGGAGCACCTGAACGAGCCCCTTCGGCGCAACGGGCACAGTTCGGCATCCATTGCCACGGAATCCACGGAAACGCCACTGTCCGGGATGACGTGCGCGTATCGAAAACCGCGCGACACCTTGAGCCGCAGTTCTTCTTCCAGCCCAGCCTCGACATATTCCCACTGGTCCGGGCCGTCGAAGTCTTCGCACATTGCCTCCGGTTCGCTTTCTCCATAGACGATGCGAATGCGTCCCTTGCCCTTTACGCCCTTCAGCTTCAGGAACCCGAACGTCTCTTCGCCGAAATCTGCGAAGATGTGGTTCCCGCGAATCGTCTCGACTTTTGCGGCGGCCCTCGGAGCCGTTGAGAGCCTCATTTCGGACGGACGCCTGCCAGGTGCGTCAAGCCGTGTCCGCGTTTCGGCAGGAGGAGCCGGTTCGCCACTCGTCCCAGACACGACCGTACGCCAGTCTGCCGTCCACGACGAATCGGTTTTCAGATGCGGACCACTCATGTAAAGCGCGGGCGGCCGGCCTTGCGAATAGACGCGCGCGACAACGGTGTATTTCCCGGCCGGAAACACATAGCGGTTGGAGACAACGCCCGGCAATGGATCCTTGGCGCCCCAGCCCATGATGCGACATGTTCCTTCCCAGGCTATGTCTACCGTCTCCGGAGCATCAAGCTCCACCTGCTTCACGAAGTCTACAAGCGGATGCGGGGCATACGTTGCCCAGAACACGGGATATCCGCCGCCGTGCTCGATGCGCCGTGCCTGAAGATCGTTCCCGCGCCACAGGGCATAATCCCCGGGATACCAAATCCACGTACCGCCCTTTCCGCACGCCGAATATCCTGCGAACGACGACGCGAACGCAAGCAAAGCAGTTCGAATCATCTGATGCATAGCAATGTCCCTGTCGCAAAGTTGATCGTCAACTTGCCGCCAGACTTCTTCAACATCGAGTTCTGCAGCACGGTGCCGTCGCTCAAGACGACGTTGAAAGCTGACACATCCGGAAGAGCACCTGTCATTCCCGTGCCGTCGATCAAGCAGGCGGAAACCTTCGCGGCTTTCCATCCGGCGGGAACCGTGACAGACAATGGCGAGCAAAATGTCACGTCGCCGGTGACGGCCAGGCCGCCCGCCGCCGATCCCGTAAAACAAAGATTGCCGATTGACACGCGTGCGCCATTCTGCATCGCGAGGGTCGCCACCCCATCCACGTTCACGTTTTCAAACGACAGGGCAACGTTACCGTTTGTCGGGGCGACGGACAGCGAACTGCCGGAACCAAACGATACCGTGGGAAAGCGAACCATCGGAGCCGTGTCGTTCTCTGCTACCGTGGCGACGGTCAACGTGGCGGAAGCGTCGGCATCGACGACGAGTTTGTCTGCGAGCGTTTCCGTTCCATAATCGGCGAACAGAACGCGCGGCGAACTCACACGGCATTCAATTGAATTATTCCAAATCGACCCGAACAAGAAACCAAGGTACGTTCCGTCAGACCAGTTCGTGATCTGCGTATAGGATTGGCAGTCCGCGTATGTCTTTCCATCTGCCTTGACCGTTGCACGAATGTTGCCGAAACCATCATGCTGAATGGAGAAAACATAGTCGGCGTCCGCCAGTTTCCCGATTCCATTCGGAGCATTTGCGGAAGTAACGTAATTGACACCGTCGCTGCACCATCTGAACGCCGGATTCCACCACTTGTGTCCGAAGCTGACACCCCTGTCAGCCGAGACGGGCTTGACCGAAAAACGGTCTGCGGAGAAACTTGGAGACAAACTGTCTGGCTGTAATGCGACGGACATTCCTTCGCCCCATGAACCGACATTGGAAAGCCGTTCAGTAAATTCAACCGTAAATGCGCGTCTCGTAGGCAGCTTCTTCTTGCACACAATGCTCCCCTGTGCGCCTGTCACCTTGTTCATCATGATCTCGTTGCCGTTAACGATGCCTACGCTTGCGCCGTTGTTTACCTGCCACTTGTCCGTTCCAAACGGCAGGTAGCCATCGTGGGAAACGCTGCCGCAGAAACGCGAACGGCCCTCGAAGTTGGAGATCGTCTGATAAGCATAGAGATGATCGCGGTTTGTTCCGCCAGACAAAATGAAATAGCGGCGAAGACCATTGGCAAAGCCAGCGGAAATGTCGCGGGACGCCGACCACAAGGACTCACCTTGCCGCATCGAAACCGTCAGCAAACCCCTCTCGAATCGAACGATCATGTCGATAGGCTTTCCGACGTTTATTCCCATCGTCGCGCCAGATATCTCCGCCGAACTCGGGCGATCGGGATTGTAAACCCAACTAAATCCGCCCGTGCTCCACAACTTGAGGCTAAAGCCATATGCGTTCTCCGGGATGGCGTAGACATGCGACGAATCATAATGCCGCGCATGAAGTCCGAAATAGCACCCGAAGCCCTCCGCGCGTTGTTCATCCGCATAGCGTCCCAACATCGAGGCCGAATAAGTGAAACGCGCCTCAAACGTATCCTCGATGCCAAACGTCCGATTCGATATGGACGCGAAGTTGCGCTGCGATCCTGCGTCATCCGTCAACACCAACGTACCGTCTTCACGGACATATGCCGGATTCTCCGTATAGCCCATGCCTTTGTTCCACGAATCCCCCCACAGGCCCCACACGCCGTCTGCCGTCCAGTCCCCGATCAGGCCGCCTTGCCCGAGAAGCGCATCCTCGTCGATGACAAGATTCGCGCCGTTTTGCAGACGGACGGCATCATTTGCCGTCGGGACCGTGCCGCTCTCCCATCTGTTGGCGTCAGACCAGTTTCCCGCGCCGCCGCCAGTCCACGTGACGGCGCCAATCGCCGAGCAGCATAGCATTGCGCCAAGCAATGTGCCCCCCATGAGGCCACGCCGTCTCGCGTTCATTGCAACTTTGTTTTTCGTTTTCATATTGTCTCCTTTACTTCAGCAGTTCGACCGTTTCCGAAATCTTGACTTCCATTCCTTCTCCATCGTCGTCATCGATCGTGACGGCAACTGTCGCCGGAAGTCTTGCGGACGGAAATTGCGCGGCATACTTCGTGACCAAGCCCGTGCGGGTCAAACGGTCCATGTGAATGGGCACCTGGCCGTTGATGCGGATTGCCACGGCGTCTTCCTTGGCATCGACGTCATCGGTGACGACAACGAACACATGCACGAATTCGGTTTCTCGGGTGAACCACACGGCGGCACTTGCATCGTCCACGCCCTTCCAGAGGCGGTGCAGCAGTTCGGGATTGGCTTGAAAAATCTCCGTGACCTGCGCGTAGTCGTCAAGCGTCAGTTCCGCCGCACGATGCGACGGTTCGCCGTTTCCGCAACGAATGCGCCGCCTTGCCGGCCCGCCGGCCGCAAGACATTCCTTCGCCACGTCGCACCGTGCCGCGCCACGCACGACAAGCGCGCACGGGCGCGCCTCGACGTGCCAGACCGCCTCGTCGCCGCGTGACTCCAGTTCCGCACGGTTGCCGTACATGTCGACTGTCGCAACCTGCAAAGGCCGTGCCTCGTCGCGTACAATTCTCACGCGCAGGGGAAAGCCTTCTCCGCCAAGCCTGTCCCATGCCACGAACACCTGTTCTTCGGCATCCCCGCGCATCCCGCGGAAAGCATATGCCGCGCGTCCCGACTTGTCTTCGAACATTTCCTTGAAGTCATGCCCCGCCAACAGCGCGGACAACGCGGAGAAGGCGGCAAAGCCCGCGCGCGGATGGTAGTCGCGCGTAAGCAAGCCGTATCCCTGCTCCGCATTGTTTTCGTCGCCCGGAGTGGCGCGCAAATTGTACCAGCAGTAGTCTGTCGAACCGTGCGCCCAGCTCCACACGATCTTGCGCCAAAGCGTCTCGGCGGCGGACTGCTCGCGTCCGTAAACGCTTGTCACCGCGGTCTCGTTCGCAAACCATGGCAGTGAAATGCCTTCTTTCCCGCGCATTGCAAAAAACTCGTTCATGCGAGTGACGTGCATCGCCCAAGGCCCATGCACGTGTATCGGATGCGCGGCCAGAATGTCCTGGCATTCCTTCATCACGCGCTCCTGAAATCCCTTCTGCCGCACCATGGGATGTCCGGACGATTCCACCGCCCATCCGCACGGGATCACGCGCGCCGCCGGGCACCCGCGCTTGATGGCTTCCGCGCATTCGCGCGTCACGCGGACGGCCTCGTCGATCGTCATGTCGGCGGCGTTTTTCAAATCCCATTCGTTGCCGATTTCGTAGTAGTCTATCCGTCCGCCGAACCGTTGCGCCAGCTTTTCCATGAATGCCCCCTGGAAACCAGGTGCCGCCGCGCCAAACCCGGGCGCCTTCGATCCGTCGGCGCGCATGGCCCAAGGCGGATTCGCGTAACATCCTCCGCAGATCGCAACTCCGCGCCGTTCCAGATCGTTGACAATGCGATCCGCAACCGACCAGTCCGCACGTCCTTTCTCGTATTCGTAATGATAGTACCACAATCCGCCTACGCGCGCGATCTTTGCGCCCATGGCGGTCAGCGCGTCAAGCGTGACGGCCCGATCTTTCTCATCGTAGTTGGTAATGTGATAGACGACTCCAAACCTGAATTTCCCGTATTGCAGCTTGGGCGTGACGGCGTGATGGTCAATTTGCGCAAATCGCGTGGAGCAGGCGGCAATCGTGCCATCGTCGCACGAAAGCTCCGCGTTTACGCCCCATACGCCCATTTCAGGAAGTGGATTTGGTAACGCAACGCGATGCGTGGCGTAGGCATTGAGCGCAAATGACAAGTTTTTTTCGATGGTACGCCCGTTCCCGTTCTTGACGGTTAGTGCGCCAGCCCATTTCCCTGCCCTTCCGTAACGGTTGCTGAACACCAATACCGCCCGCTCTGCCAGGTTGGTACGGACGACATGGAGCGGGTTGCCAGTCTCCACGTCAAGCGACAGCGTTTCCGCAACCGTCTCCATTGGCGGCGGCATGGCCCTCAACGAAATAAACGTTATCCATCCGCTTTCGCATTCCATGCCGAAGTTGATGTATTTCAGCGCGAACGGAGGTTCCGGCTTTTTAACCGCCGTGCGTCCGTGTCCGACAATGCTGAAAGAGACCACGCGGATGTCGCCCTCGCGCTTCACAGGCAGGCGCGACCACGAAACGGGTCTTCCGCCAGAATCTTCGATTCCAATGGAAACATCGCCAGATACAATCGGAGGATTGGAGCATCTGAAGCGCAACTCCAAGATGGAACCGTCCGCCACATCGTCCAACAGGATCTTCCGCTTGGCATTCAACGAACCCCAGCTCCAAGGCTTCAAGTCGCTTTCCTCCGCATTCAGCGTCACGCGAATGCCATCCGCCGCCTCAGTCACCTGTTTCGCCGCCAGAATGGGGTCGCGAGCGCATCCACGCTGGATACGCCAAGCCCCCGCACCTGTCGTACGAAAAAGGATTTCGCTGGGCGACTGTGCCGTCGAGACAGCGGCACAAGAGATGGCAAACACTGATAACGCTACCAAGATGTACCATTTCACCATTCTTTTTCCGCTTCTGACTTGCATAGGCAGCTTTGATTATATCATGCCATAAGAGAAGACAAGGAAACGATTGCGAATAAAAATACAAGCCGATTGCGAAGTAATCGTGTATACTATCGGCATGGACACGGTTCTATTCATCCGCACGATATCCACTCGGCAACCGACGATCAACGAGCGGTTGCAGGGAGTTTGCAGATATGCCCAAGACCACGGGTGGCGCATCCAAACCGCAGATCGTCCGACGCAGGCGCAGCTCAAGCGACTGATTGCGCTCTGGCATCCATGCGGCGTCATCATTGAATCCGGTTCTCGAAAAAACATCTACCCTCCCCGGTTGTTCGGAAGGCTTCCGTTCGTCTATCTTGATCGCGACTCTGAAACGGCGGTGAACTGCCATTGCGTGGAACACGATCCCGTACAGACTGCCGAAACTGCCGCCAAGGAACTCCTTTCGTTGGAATGTTCCTCGTACGCGTATGTTCCCAGTCTTGACAATGTGTCGTGGAGTGCCAACCGGGGCAAGGCTTTTCAGGAAGTCATGAGGCTTCACGGTCGGCAGATTCGCGTCTTGCGGTATGCCGCAAAGGCAGACGAGGTTTCCTGTCAGCCGCAACTGCGTCGATTCATTTGCGATTTGCGCAAGCCGTGCGGCATTTTCGCGGTCAACGACCACATGGGATACGAGGTACTTTCGGCTTGTGCCGCCGAAGGCGTGTCCGTACCGGACGAGGTAGCGGTCGTCGCCGTCGACAACCAGGAGATATTTTGCGAGAACGCCGTGCCGCCACTCAGCAGTATCGCTCTTGATTTCTACGGTGCAGGTTTTGCGAGCGCGGAGCTGTTGGACAAGATCATCCAAGGACATGCCCAGAAAGGAGAGTGTCGCCGATTCGGTGTTACAGAGCTCGTTCGGCGGGCATCCAGTCGGAAATTGCAGGTAATCGACGCGCATGTCTCGGCCGCGCTTGAAACCATTCGGAGGCATGCTTGTGAAGGGATATCGTCGGCCGACATACTGAAAGATTTTGGGTGTTCTCGCCGCCAGGCCGAGATCCGATTCAAGACTGCCACCGGAAACTCCGTTCTCGAAGAGATACATCGTGTTCGATTCACGCGAGCCTGCGAACTGCTTCGCACCACGAGGATGGGCGTTACGGCCGTAGCGAACATGTGCGGCTATACGCATGCCGTCTTTCTCGTGAAACTCTTTCGGCGTTTCGCCGGAAAATCCCCGGATGAGTGGCGCAAGCAAGCCAGCACGATACATTCGTAATGATTATTTCGCCGAGTCGTATACAATCGCTCTACGTCTTAGCGGATGTCCCAGAAATTTGAACGCCGTCATAGTGATGCCTCTTGCACGGCATCGAATAGCGGAAGTCGATCACCCTCAGCACATATCATTTGGCGACGGCATAAAGTTGAAGATGTACTGCTTCATGAACGGGACGAAATTGATTGCGTCTATCGTTCAGGCAATAAAACTGTCGGTTGGACTTTCCACATGGCGTGTGAATCCCTTCTATACGATTTCATACGTACCGTAATCTCATTTTATGTCCTACATCCACTTCCTCGTGTCGGCTCAGCCAGCATGACGGCGGGCACGGGGTCGGGAAGGCCCGTTACCTGTCGGATATTCTTCGCCATGGCCTTGTCACGCATCACCGTCGTGAAGAGCATGTGGAGCGCGAGAATATTCTGAGGCGGCAACGCCTTCACGCCACCTCGCCGTCCAATCATCGACCAGCGGCAACGGCAAGTTCTCAGCGACGGGCACTCCGAAATGCTTGTTTTCCCTTGCATGCGGGAGTGGGTACCACTGACTTGATTGGAAGACAAGCTGAAAATGAGATTATGGTGCGTATGAAATCTTCTGATTCATGAAATCACATGGCCATGGGCGGCACAAGGGTTCTCAAAATAATTTATATTTCTGACAGAAACGACATTTGTATTTACAGAAAACAGCAGGAGGGGGTTTCAACGCGGCTGGCGCGTGACCACCTACCATCATTCTGGAATGCGTCCGGCCATACGGAACGTCACGCAGCCGCTGATGCGTTTGTCGGACTAGTTCGAAACGAAATACATGTCGGCACTGGGCGTCATGCGGCGGCACAGAATGCACACGCAATTCCGAGTTTTGTTTTGGCAACTTCGATCGAGACCATTTACTTTCCCTCCTTGGGAAACTTCCCGTAGGGACGGCAGCCGTAGGCTCCGACAACGGATGGCGCGCCAAACGGCCCGCCTTCCAGGGAAGCCTTCCATCCGCGCGGGCCGGTTGGCAACCGCACGATGCGCCCGTCCCTGTACGCCACCTCCACCGCCGCGATGAACGCCGCGCACCCAGGACCGTTCTCTGCGGCGACCTCGATGCGGTTATTTCCGGGCGTGAGGTTCGTCCTTTTCAGATCCAGGACAGCCGTAGGCGTGTACCAAAGCTTTCCGTCTGTCTGGCGGGCCACTTCCTGTCCGTTGACCGTCATCACCGCGCCGTCGTCGCACGAGAAGACGATCCCCGCCTTCTCGATCTCGCCCGGCGGCAAGTCGAGCTCCGCGCGGAACGCGACCTTCGCGCCCTTCTTCTGCCCGTCTTTATGCCAGATCCAGGCCGCCCCCTCGAACGACGGCGCATCGCCCATCGACAGCTGCTCCATCCGCCGGAGGAGCGTATTCTCCAGGTTGGCGTCGAGAGCCACCGCGTCCGTGCGGATGCGCAGCTCGCGGAACTCCGCCTTCATCGGCGGTCCCGGATGCAGCTGGAGGGAAAGATAGCCGATGTCCGGAAGGAAGTCCGTGCGCGCGTCCGCAACGGCCACCGTCCGCACGCCGTTGATCCACACGACGAGGAGGCGCCCCTTGGCGACGACGCGGATGTCGTTCCACTCGCCCACGCGATAGACTTGCTGGAGCTCCTTCCCGTCCGCGAAGCGCACGACGCTCTTGCGCCCTTCCCCGACCAGCGCCACGTCCGCCCCTCGCTCGCCCACGAGGTGCTGCCCCGTGCAGTACAGGTAGCCGACGTAGCCGCCGGAGCCGTTCATGTCGGCCTGATAACCGGTGTCCTTCAGCAGGTCCGGCTTGCTGCGCAGCTGGATGCCCGAATTCGCAGTGCGTCCCAGGCGGAACGAGCCGCGCAGCTCGAAGTCGGCGAACGGTTCCGCCGCGTAGACGAGGTAACGCCCCTTCCCGCATGGTTTCTCGGCCGTGGACTCGGCGACAAGCACGCCGTCCCGCACGCTGAAGAAATCGCCCTCCTGCTTCCATCCCGTCAGATCCTTGCCGTTGAAGATCGGACGAAAGAGGACGGCGTCCGAGCCGGGCACGCGTCCGCGCCGCTCCAGCGCGCCGATGATGCCTGCAAACGCCGCACGCACCGGCCCCTTCGCCTTGAGCGCGGCCTCGACGATCGGCTTCGCCACGCGATCAGGCAACACGCTTTCACCGAACGACAGCATCGTGCTGTCAGGCACGGTCACGCGCTGGACGGGCCCGTCGCCGACGACATAGGCGATACGAAGTTCCTTCGTCATGCCCGGCGCGGGATCCCGGTGGAAACCGCCGCGTCCCACCAGCCTGCATCCGGCCATGATCTCCGTCATGCCCGCGTCGATCAGCGAATCGACCATCAGCTTCACGTCCTCCACGCGCTTCGACTCGAAGTTGCCGAACTTCGCCTCGATCACCTTGATCGGTTTTCTCTCCGGCAGGAACTCGCGCGCGACCATGCGGACGATCGCGCCGGCGAGGCGCTCCTCCTCCGGCATCTCCGCGAGAAGCGCGAGCATCGCGGGAACGTCGCGCTTCGCGTCGCCGATCTGCGCGAGCGCCTTGAACGCCTCGACGCGCAGACGGTCGTCCGTCGTCGAACGAGCCAACTCGATGATCTGCGGCATCGTCGCACGGGCACGGCGTTCGCCGAGGACGCCAAGCGCAAGACGAGCCTTCTTCGCGTCGTCGCCTCGCGCGAGCGCCATCAGCTTCACGTCCGCCTCCGGGTTTGGGAAACCCGCAAGCTGGAAACGCGCCAGCGTCGCCGCAGGACCGACTCCCGCCGCCGCGTCCACGAGCGCGGGAAACGCGGCCATGTCGCCTTTCTGGGCCGCGTTCTTCGGCGGGAACGCCGTCAGCGTCTCCGTGGCGCCGGCGTAGCCTTCGAGCGCAGGCACCTTGCCGGCGCGCGCGGCGCGCACGTGGGCGATCGCCGCGCGGCGTACCCCGGACGCCTTCGCCTCGACCGCCGCAAGCGCGGCGTCCGCCTCTACGTCCGGAATGTTCTGCAGCGCGTAGAGCGCGGCATGAAAGAGCGCCGGCTCGACGTCCTCGCCCAGCATCTCCGCGAGTGCGGGAACGCTCGCCGCCGTGCCGCGATGGGCCAGCTCCTGGCACGCCGTCACGCGGTCGTCCGTCGCGCCAGACTGCGCCGCCTCACGCAGCTGCCCTTCCATCATCTTATACACCGACGGCCCCTCAAGCGCCGATAACAGGTTGACACACGCAAAAGCAACGCAGAGTATAATCCTCTTTCTCACAATGTCGCCCTCTCTAGCCACTA
>CAMNLN010000036.1 GCA_946543025.1 uncultured Verrucomicrobiota bacterium | reverse complement strand
CCCCGCGATGAGCAAAAAGAAAGATACAAACGAACCACCGAGCCTTTTCGACAATCTAGATTTCTTCGCGACTGCAAAAGACGCTTCAGGGACGACAGAGGAACCTCAAGACAAGAAAGAGGGCACGAGCGATGCGGCGATTTCTGCGCCGTCCGCGCCGTCTAAGCCGGCGCGCTTGTCTTCTCAGGCACCGATGCTCGAGGCACCGGCGGCTGCCAAGAAGAATGCGTCCGATCCGCCGCCGCCCGCCCATGCGACGGCGGGGCTGACGGGACACGGGCCATTGCGAGATCTGTTCGATTTCAACTTCCGCCAATATTCCGCGTACGTGATCTGCTCGCGCGCGATCCCTGCGGTGGAGGACGGCCTCAAGCCCGTGCAGCGGCGCATCCTCCATTCGTTGTGGGAAAAGGACGACGGACGCTTCACGAAGGTGGCCAACATCGTGGGCCACACGATGCAGTACCACCCGCACGGCGACGCCTCGATCGGGGACGCGCTCGTGGTGCTGGCGAACAAGCTCTGGGGCAAGGGGAAGGGCTACCTGATCGACGGGCAGGGAAACTTCGGAGACCTCTTCACGGGAATGCCCGCCGCCGCGCCGCGCTATATCGAATGCCGTCTTGCGGAGCTCGCGCGCAACGAGGTGTTCAACCCCAAGACGACTGACTACACGCCCAGCTACGACGGCCGCAACAAGGAGCCGGTCCTGTTGCCCGCAAAGATTCCGCTTCTCTTGATGTTGGGTGCGGACGGCATCGCGGTGGGGCTTTCCACGGCCATCCTGCCGCACAACTTCCCCGAGCTGCTGGAGGCGGAGATCGCGCTCATTCAGAAGAAGCCGTTCACGTTGTATCCGGACTTTCAGCTGGGCGGCGTGATGGACGTGAGCGACTATCAGGACGGCCTCGGCAAGGTGAAGGTGCGCGCCGTGATCGAGGCGCGCGAGAAGACGAAACTTGTCATTACGCAACTGCCGTGGGGCGAGACGACGGACTCCATCTCGGCATCCATCGAGGAGGCTATCCGCAAGAAGAAGGTGAAGGTCCGCAAGATACACGACCTCACGAGCGCGGGCGTGCAGATCGAGCTGGAGCTGCAGGCGGGCGAATCGCAGGAAAAGGTGAAGAGCGCGCTCTACGCGTTCACCACGTGCGAGAAGTCCATCGCTTCGCGTCCGATCGTGCTGGATGCGGGGCGTCCGCGCGCCATGACGATCACGCAGATCCTGCAGAAGAACGTGGACCGGCTCATGTTCCTCACGAAGCGCGAGCTGGAGATCCGGCTCGGCGAGCTGGACGACCTGTTCCATGCGCGTACGCTCGACCGCATCTTCATCGAAGAGCGCATCTACAAGCGCATCGAGAAGGAGACGACGTACGAGGGCGTGCAAAAGACCGTCATCGAGGGCTTCAAGCCGTTCCGCAAGGAGTTGCGTCGCGACATTACGCTCGACGACGTAGAGCGTCTCCTGCAGATCAAGATACGCCGCATTTCGCAGTTCGACATCAACAAGAACCGCGAGGAGATCAAGAACATCGTCAAGGAAGAGGCGGAGGTGAAAGACAACCTCGCCCACCTGCGCGCGTTCGTGGTGAAGTACCTCAAGGGCCTTCTCAAGACATACGGCAAGAAGTACCCGCGCTGCACGCGGATCGTTGACGCGTTCAAGGAGGTGGACGTGCGCGCGATCACGGCAAGCGAGCTCACGATCCGCTTCGACAAGGAGAACCACTTCGTCGGCTCCGGCCTGAAGGGAGGCGACGAGCTGTTCAAGTGCTCGTCGCTCGACAAGCTCGTGTTCGTGTGGAAGGACGGCCGCTACAAGATGACGCCGCCGCAGGACAAGATCTTCGTGGACAAGAACCTGCTGGAGGTTTTTCTCTTCAGCCCCGAGAAGGACCGAGACAAGGAGTTTTCGTGCGTGTACGAGGACCCCCTTTGGGGCTTCGCCTACATCAAGCGCTTCACGTTCGGCGGCATGATCAACAACAAGGACTACCGCCTCGCGCCGGAAAAGAGCAAGGTCCTGTACTTCGCGGCGGGTTGCCCCGAGCAGTTCTACGTGAAGTTCAAGCCCGCGAAAAACCAAAAGATCCACCAGATGCTCTTCGAGCCGCTGGAGATGGTGGACAAGGGCGGCGAGCAGCGTCCCGTGGTGGAGCTGCGCGGCGCCACCGCGCGTGGCATTCAGCTCACCACCAAGCCCATCGCCCGGATCTCTCCGAGCAAAGGGCCGTGGTGGGACGAAGGCGAGACGGCGACGAAAGGCGTACTGCTGTAATCTCGCGCGATCCCCAAGCATTGTAATTCCGGCTTGAAACGGTAGGGAATGCCATTCGCATGATGTCTCGCAAGAGATTGGACATGCAGGAGAAAGCATAGTTGTTCAACGCCGCATGTGGTAGAATGTAGACGCATGGCGGCGAAAAGGCCAAAGGCAAGGAGGATATGCCATGAAAGCGATGTGCATCGACGAAAACAAGAACTTCGTATGGAAGAATGTGGACGACCCCGTCTGCCACGGCGAATTCGACGTGAAGCTGAAAGTGCAGGCATGCGCGCTGAATCGTGCCGATCTCATGCAGCGCGCGGGCATCTACGCGCCACCCGTGGGTTGGCCGTCCTGGCCTGGACTCGAATGCGCGGGCGAGGTGCTTGAAGCGCCTGCAGGCGGACGTTTCAAGCCGGGCGACAAGGTGTGTGCGCTTCTGGGCGGTGGCGGATACGCCGAGCAGGTGGTGGTTCCCGCAGGGATGTGCATGCCGATTCCGAAAGGTTTCGCGCCGTGGGAGGCGGCCGGCATCCCAGAGGTGTACGCCACGGCCTACCTGAACATCAGGATGGTCGGCGAGCTGAAGGAAGGCGAGACGTTCTTCATCAACGGTGGTGAGGGTGGACTTGGCGTCGCCTGCATCCAGCTCGCAAAGCACGTGTTTGGCGCGAAGGTTGTCGCACAGGTCGCCTCTGACGCGAACGGCGAGTTCTGCAAGGGCGTGGGAGCTGATGTTGTCTCCAACCGCTTCAAGGACGATCTCGTCGCGACGCTGAAGGCGAACCCGCCGGACGTGGCGATCGATCCCGTGGGCGGACCTCTCATGGGGAAATGCCTTGCCACGATGAACATGCTCGGCCGCTGGATCTCGCTCGCATCGATGGCAGGTCCGGAGACGACGATCGACGTGAACCTCCTCTGGCGCAAGAACCTGCGGCTCATCGGCTCCACGCTCCGCCGCCGCTCGCCAGAGGAGAAGGCGCGGATTCTCGCGGGGCTTGTTCGTGACGTGTGGCCCGCGTTCGAGGCGCGGAAGTTCGCGCCGTTCGTCCACAAGGTGCTGCCGATCACGGAAGCGGCTGAGGCTCATGCGATCCTGGAGCGCGGCGAGAACCGCGGCAAGGTGGTGCTGGAATTGGATGGTTGACGGGAAGCCCCGGCTGCCTCGCGTGCGGGAAAGGAAGCGGTGGGGCGAGGCGACTCGCCGAGCCGTACGCCGAACGAATCAATTTGAAAGGAACCGCGAAATGGCCGGGAAACTGATTGACGAACGCGGCGCAGACGCACATGCCTTCGCAGTTGCCTCAATGTCGGGCGTGTGCTATTATCTTGCCGATGAAACTGAAAGACTTCTTCCTTAGACCGTCGACGATCGCGTTCCTGGCGTTCACGACGTTGTATGTCGTTTGCATGACGTTCATCTTCTGGGGCACGTGGGCGCTCGACAAGGCGCCCGTGGAGCCGGACAACGCCATCGCCTATGCTGTCAACGACGGTGCGAAGTGGTTCGCGGACGTTTGCGCGGGCGGGCGTTTTATCCCGTCCGACCTCATGCACGTGCTCGGCGGCATGTACTTTTGGCAGGAACTGCAGTACGCGCTGGCCGCCTACCTGGCGGCGCTCGGCGTAGTGTTCTATCTGCGCGGACGGCGCGTGTCGCTCGTGGGCGCGTACGGCGGCGGCGCGGCGTTCGGCCTGATGGGCTACTGCTTTACGCTTTTCTCGGCGGGGCATCTCGGCTGGTTTATCTGGCTTATGTACGGGCCGTTCGCGTTCGGCCTCGTGGACCGCTGCGTGCGGAAGGGGAAGTGGCGCAACTGGGCCTTGCTGGGCGCGACGCTGGCCTGGGGCGGCGCGCAGCAGCCCGACTTGTGGCTGCTCTTCACGGCGCTCACCTTCGCCTACGGCGTGTGGTGCATCGTGCGCGAACGCCGCACGTTGCGGTGGGGGCGGCTCCTCGTAGGCGTTGGGATCGTCGCGGTGATGGCGCTCGCGGCGGGCGCGCCGCAGTTCGGCCGCGCGCTGTTTCACGACCTCGCGGGGCGCGACAAGCAGATCGCCGACACCTCCGGCAAGACGGCGTCCGCCGACGACAAGGGAGATGCGGCGCGCGAGGAGCGCTGGCGGTTCTGCACGAGCTGGTCGCTGCCGCCGGAGGATACGCTGGAGTTCGTGGCGGCGGAAGTCCACGGCGGCTCGAACGACCCGCGCGTCAGCCCGAAGAACCCCTATCGCGGACGCCTCGGCCAGCAGATCGTGGTGCCGCCGAATGCCGCCGGTCAGAAGCACCCTGTGACGGGCGAGACGCTCAAGGCGGGCGAGACTATCTGGATGCCGTACCGCCAGCATTCGCTCTACTTCGGTTTCTTGACAGTCCTGTTCGCCGTCGTTGGCATCGTCGGCTGGTGGCGTGTGCGTCGCGAACCGCGAGTCGCAAATCGCGAACTGCGAACAAGCTACTCCGACGTGCCGTTCTGGACGGTGACGGCGGTCATCGTCTACTTGTGTGCGTTGGGTAGCTTCACGCCGTTCTACCGGCTCGTGTTCGCCTTGCCGTTCGGCGACTATCTGCGCGCGCCGGTGAAGTTCGTCCACCTGCTGGAATTCTGTACGGCGGTGCTGGCGGGCTACGGCCTTGCGTGGGTGTACGAGCGGTTTGGCGCGGCGCGCGCATGGGTAGGGACGGCGCTGTGCGTGCTGGCGGCGGCGAACGTGATCGACCTTGCGCGCGTCGACGCGAAGTATCTGGCGATCGAGGACGTTTCGTTCCAGAAGGCAGAGAACGCGGCTGCGGAAGATGCCGTGAAGCAGGGCGGCGGGAAGGTGTTCGTGGCGATGTCGCCGCAGGAGGGCGGGCAGCTCGTGGGCGAGTCGCTGCGCCTTCATTTGGCGGAGACGGCAAATGCCGCGACAGAGGAGGGGGTCCGGTTCGTCCTTGCCTCCGGAGCGATGTTGCAAAAGGATAAATCGCTGGGCGAACGGTGGCAGCGCGGCGAGCTGTCGCCTGTTGGATTCTATTCAATCTCCGTCAAGCACGGCATTCGGAAATCGCCCCAGGCGACGTCGGCCATCGTGCTGCTGCAGGTGAAGGGGGTGCCGCCGCCATCGCCGCCACCGCCGTCACCCGACCGTACGGCCCAGCTCCTGACGCTCCTGTCCGTCCTGACGACGGTCGGCGTCGGCGCATGGGCGATCGTTTCGCTTGTCACAGAAAAGGAAAGGAGAACGACATGAACATTTCGCGGCGCGGTTTCCTTGGGATCGCGGGCGGTTGGCTGGCCGGATGCGCGAGCCTGAACCAGGAGAAGGATGGCGATACCTATTCGGTAGCACTTCTGGGCGATACGCACTTCGACTCGACCGATACGAAGAAATACCACGCGGAATACTTGACGGACACGTCCAAGGCCCGCTATGAGCTCCACCTGCGCGAGCATGTGCGCAACGCCGAGATGTGGGCCGACCGCATGCCGAGGCTGCTCAAGGCCTCCGCTGTCTGCCTGCGGTCCGACGCCGCGTTCGCGCTGCAGATGGGTGACCTTGTGCAGGGCGACTGTGCCAACCCCGCGATCCACAAGCGGATGCTGGCGGACATGCTCGGCATCGCGAAGCGCGCCTACGGGGAACTTCCGTTTGTCACCGTGGTAGGAAACCACGATATCCGCGGTACCGGCGCGTTGGCTGCGTACGACGAGATGATGCCGTCGGTCATGTCTGCGGAGCTGAAATGTCCCGTGCCCGGCACGACGTTCGCGTTTCGGCAGGGGCCGGACGCCTACATCGTGGTCGATTTCAACGCGCCGCGCCCGAATGTGGCGCTTCTGAAGCGTCTGCTGGCGGAAAGCGCGGACGCTCGCCATGTCTTCGTCGTGTCGCACGGCCCGGCGATCCCCAACTGCGCCGGACGCTGGTTCCTGCTGGGGTGGCCGAAGTACGACGCCGCACGGCGCGAGATCCGCCGTCTGCTGGCCGAGCGCAACGCGATCGTGCTGGCGGGCCATACGCATTGCCTTGAATACTACGATTGCGTCTTCCCCGAGGGACGTATCACGCAGTTCGTCGCCAACAGCGTGTGGGCGAGCGAGGATGCGAAGTTAGTTGTCCGCGACGAAGGTGCGGCGGCCTACGGTACGCGCGCGAGCGCCGCCAAGAAGCGTTACGGGCGCGCCATCCCGCAGAAGGAACGGGATAGCCTGTTGCGTTTGGCCGACGAGTATCGGCCCTACGTGAAGGACTATCTGTTCGCCGGCGCCGTCGGACATTATCGGCTGGAAGTTTCGGACGCGCGCGTGGCAGTGCAGTTCTTTTGCGGCGACGCCACCGAACCCACGCGCACCTTCCTCCTGCGCGGCTAGAGTCGTCACAGTGCTGATTTGTGGTAAAATGTGGACATGTTGACCGAGGTGACAAATCGTTTGAAAGGGTCCGGACGATGGCTGGTCGTGCCGGGCGGCATGCGGGACGTGCATGTCCACTTTCGCGATCCGGGCGTACCGGAGGCCGAGACGCGCGCGACGGGCGCGCAGGCTGCCGTCGTCGGCGGCTTTACATGCGTGACCACGATGCCGAACACGACGCCGGCGGGCGACAATCCAGAATGGCTGCATGAGCAGATTGAGGACGCTTCGCTTCCCGTGCGCATCGCGCCTTCGGCCTGCATCACGAAGGGGCGTCTCGGACGCGAGGTGGCGGATTTGGAAGGATTGGCGGCAGCTGGGGCCGTGGCGTTCACGGACGACGGCGCGTTCGTGGAGGACGCGCACGTGATGGAGGAGGCGATGCGCCGCGCCGCGAAGCTTGGCAAGCCGGTGATGCAACACGCCGTCGTGCCGTCCCTGCTGGCGGGCGGCGTGATGCGCGACTGCGCGATCGCGCGCCGATTCAACCTGCCGGTGATGCCGCCTGAGGCCGAGACGGAGGCCGTGCGGCGCGACATCGCCATCTGCCGCGTGACGGGGTGCGCGCTCCATGTCCAGCATATCTCCTGCGCGGGCACGGTGGAACTTATCCGCGCGGCGCAACGTGAGGGCCTGCCCGTGACGGGCGAGGCGACGCCGCACCATCTGCTCCTCTCCTGCGAGGATATCCCCGGCGACGACGCAAACTGGAAGATGGCCCCGCCGCTCGGCAACCGCGAGGACGTTGCGGCCATCCGCGCGGGTGTGAAGGACGGCACGCTCGGCCTCTTCGCCACCGACCACGCGCCGCATCCTGCGGCGAAGAAGCAGGGCGGCTTTCGTGCGGCGGCGAACGGCATCGTGGGCCTTGAGACGGCGGCGGCCGTCACCTGGGAGGCGATGGTGGTGCAAGAAGGCATGTCGCCCGAGGACTGGATCGCCCGCTGGACGACCGGTCCCGCCGCGCTTCTCGGCGAAAAGCCCGCGCCTGCCGAGACGAACTTCACGATCCTCGACTTGCAGGCGAACCGGACGGTCGATCCGGCGGCCTTCAAGACACGATCCAGAAACCAGCCGTTCGCGGGGATGCGCTTTGCCGCATGGCCCGTGCTGACGGTCTTCAACGGAAAGGTGACGCACAATGAACTGCACAATCTTTGACAAGGCGGCAGACTTCCTGCCGGACGAGTGCTTCCGCACGCCGCCCGATCTCGCCATCATCCTCGGGAGCGGCTGGGGCGAGGCGTTGACGGCGGACCGTACGCTCCTGAACCTCTCCTACGCGGACATTCCCGGCTTCGGAGCCGCCACGGTGGTGGGGCACGCGGGCGAGTTCAAGCTGTACGAGCGCGCCGGGAAGCGTATCGCCGCGTTCTGTGGCCGCCGCCACTGGTACGAGGGCGTGGGCTGGGAGACCGTGGTTCTCCCCGTGGAGCTGGCGCGGCGGATGGGATGCGGCAAGCTGCTGCTCACCAACGCCTCTGGCGGGATCAATCCTGCGCTCAAGCCGGGCGACCTGGTGATCCTGAAGGATCATGTCAATACGGTAGGGATCAATCCGCTCGTGGGGCCGCACAATCCCGTCTGGGGACCGCGCTTTCCGGACATGTCGGACATCTACACCCAGCATCTGCGCGATGTCTTGCACGCGGTCGCCAACCGGCGCGGGCTGCGCGTGATGGAAGGCATCTACGCGTTTACGTCCGGGCCGGTGTTCGAGACGCCGGCGGAGATCCGTGCGTACGGAC
This sequence comes from uncultured Verrucomicrobiota bacterium, assembly GCA_946543025.1. Lineage (GTDB taxonomy): Bacteria > Verrucomicrobiota > Kiritimatiellia > RFP12 > UBA1067 > RUG572. The sequence continues at coordinate 8,648 of CAMNLN010000036.1, read as the reverse complement.
GCATGGGGGCGGACGTGGTGGGCATGAGCACGGTGCCCGAGGCCGTGTTCGCACACGCCTGCGGCATCAAGGTGGCGGGCGTGGCGCTGGTTTCGAACCTCGCGGCCGGCATCTCGTCCAAGCCGCTCTGCCACGAGGAGGTGCTGGCGGCCACGGCCGGCGCGCAGACTCTCATGGCGGGGTTCATCGACGACTTCATCGCCCAGTGCTGAGTTGACGCGGCCCTCGCGCTGTGCTAACATGCGCTCAAGCGAAAGCAAGGAATCCGAACATGAAAGTATCGCGTCGCTCGTTTCTCAAGTCGTCCGTCCTGGCGCTGCCGGCGGCGTCTGCCGGCTGCCGGAGCTTCTTCAACGGCAACGATTATCGCGCTGCGCCGCGCCGGCCGTCCGCGCTCTCGCGCGTGAACCTGGCCGTGATCGGCTGCGGCACACAGGGCTTCGCGAACATGAACGGATTCCTGCAGGACCCGCGCGTGCAGGTGACGACGGTGTGCGATCCGGTGCTGAGCGCCGGAAAGTACAGCTACAAGAGCGAGAAGACATACGGACGCGCGCCGGCGAAGATGCGCGTGGACGGATTCTACAAGAACGAGGACTGCCGCATGGTCGCGGACTTCCGCGAGGTGCTGGCAGACTCGTCCGTCGACGCCGTTCTGATCGCGACGCCCGACCACTGGCACGCGATCCAGTCGGTCATGGCGATGCGGGCCGGCAAGAGCGTCTACTGCCAGAAACCCATGTCGCTCGGCATCTCCGAGGGCAAGGTGATGGCGCGCGTGGCGAAGGAGACGGGCGTCACGTTCCAGGTGGGGTCGCAGCAACGCAGTTCGAGCGAGTTCCGCGTGGCGGCGGAGCTGGTGGCGAGCGGGTACGTCGGCGAGTGCATGTCGTGCGAGATCGGCCTGCCCGGCGGCAACAAGGGCATGTACGGGCACCAGAACTCCCTCTGCCGCGAGCTATGGCCAGTTCCGGACTATTTCACGCCGGAAGGCATGTGGGACATGTGGCAGGGGCCTGCGCAGCACTGGGAGGACAACAAGTTCATCCAGGGCATCCACGATCCGATGTGCTGGCGCTTCAACTCGCGCACGGGCGGCGGGATGATCACCGACTGGGGCGCGCACCATCTCGACATCCTCCAGTGGACGCTCGGCATGGACGACAGCGGCCCCGTGGCGATCGAGAACATGACGCACGACCGCGATCCGGACGACCGCATCTTCGATTGGGCGGCGAACTACTCCTTCGACGTGGTGTACGCGAACGGTTTCCGCGCGCATGTCTCGAACACGTTGCCGAACGGTCTCAGGTTCCACGGCAAGAAGGGCGATCTCTTCGTGGCGCGCGGCAAGCTGGAGCGGCCGGAGTTCCTCAAGAAATGGAACGAGAAGAAGGACCTGAAGGGACGCGACGTGCATCTCTATCGTCCGCGCGGGGGCGTCTCGCACGAGATGGACTTCATCGACGCGGTCTATTCCGGCGGGCGTACGGCGTGCCCCTGCGCCGTGGGGCATCGTTCGATCACCATCGCGCATGTGGCGAACATCTGCGAGCGGCTTGGCCTTTCGTCAATCAAGTGGGATCCTGTGGCCGAGCGTTTCCCCGACAACGCCGAGGCCAACCGGCTGGCGGAGGTGACTCATCACAACGGCTGGACGCTGTGAATCGTCGTTGGAATCCATGGTGGGCGGCAGGAGCCCTGTGTGCCTTTGCCGCCGTGAGCGTCGGCCTGGCGTGCTGCGGGGCCGAGCGCTCGCTTGACGTCATGAAATATTACGCCGCCATCGGCACGGTGGGCGGAGTCGGCGCGGTGAGTCTGCTGGCCGCCTTCTGGACGTGGCGACGGCCGGCGGCGTTGCTGCTGCACCTCGGTTTCTCGCTTGTGCTGGGCGGCTGGGCGTACAACGAGCTGGCGGGCGTGCCGGACGGCTATCTGAAGCTCCATGCCGGGCGCACCGGCTCGGTGGACGGGGCGTTCGAGTTCACGCTCGACGAGTTCAAGATCGACCGCTGGCCGGACACGGGGACGGTGCGCCAATATACGAGCTGCGGGCGCATCGGCGGCGAGAAGACGGATATCTCCGTCAACCATCCGCTCGTGCGAGACGGCTGGTGGGTCTACCAAAGTTCGTTCGAGGAGATGGAGAACCCGCATACGGGCGAGCCGTTCTACTTCACCATCCTGCAGTGCGTGAAGGACGTGGGGCTGCCGTTCGCGGCTTTTGGGGGAGTGTTGTTGCTGGCAGGGGCGCTGCTGATCGCCATGTCTAAAGTGCGCGGCTTGCGGGACGATTGCCGGGCGAGGGGCGCAGACAGGGTGACGGGCATGAGGAAATCGGTGCGTAGCCTCTACGGGCTGGCGTTTCTGGGGGCCGTGGCGATGCTGGCGCATCGGTGCGTAGCCACGGGACATCCGCCGCTGCAGAACCTGTACGAGTTCCTCATGTGCACGGCGGCGTTCATTCCCGCGCTGACGTTCGTGAGCGCAAAGGTGGACCGGCAGGACACGTTGCTCGTCGATTCGCTGCTGCTGGCGGCGGTGATGATCCCGGTGGGGTTCGTGATGGACGGGAGCGTGAGGCGGTTGATGCCGGCGTTGCAGAGTCCGTTCTTCGTGCCGCACGTAGGCGCATACGTGCTGGGGTATGTTCTTCTGGTGCGGGCCGCGCTGGGCGCGGGGCGGCGGCTTGTGGGGGCGGGGTTCTTCCTGCTGACGCTCGGGCTTGTGCTGGGCGCGGCGTGGGGAAAAGTGTGCTGGGGCCATTGGTGGCAGTTCGATCCGAAGGAGATGTGGTCGCTCGCCACGTGGCTCGTCTACGCTGCCTACTTTCACGTGCGCCCGCGCCTGACGGCGAAAGGGGACCGCGCGTTCCTGCTCGCGGGGGCGGCGATGATCGTGCTGACGCTCACGTGGATCAACCTGTCGAAGATATTCACTGGAATGCATAGCTATGCGTAAGGAGCCAAGCGGTGAAGGATTGCTGGATGCCGAAAGTCGACGAGGAACACATGACATGAAAAAGAAAGTGCTGACGGTTGCGATGATAGTTGCAGGATGCGCGGTGGCGGCGGTGCCGCCGGTGAAGAAAGGGCAGTTGATCAACGGCCCTGTGCGGGTTCAGAAGCCGACTGCGGCATCGGCGAAGAGGGCACCGACTCCGTCGGTGAAGAAGCCCGCCCCTTTGCCAACTAAGAAAGCTGTTCCGACGAAAAAGGCGACACCTGCGAAAAAGGCGCCGGTGACGGTGAAAAAACCGGAGCCGCCGCCGGAAAGGCCCGCGCCTGCCACGGCACCGCGTGCTCCGTACCGCGGGGCGATCGCGGTTGACGCCGCGTCGGGACGCGTGCTGTTTGCGGACAACGAGCGGACGACAGGCTATCCGGCATCCTGTACGAAGCTGATGACGTTGCTGCTCGTCCTCGAGGACTTGCGCGCCGGACGTTACGCGCTGACGGATCGGGCGACGGCGAGCGCATACGCGGCCAGCATGGAGCCGAGCAAGGTGGATATCCGCCCGGGGCAGTCGATGACGGTGGAGGATCTGTTGTACGCGCTGATGCTCAAGAGCGCGAACGACGGGGCGATCGTCCTGGCCGAGCATTCGGCGAAGGCGCGGGCGGGCGGCGTCGAGACGCCCGAGGAAACGGCGCAGGATCGCGTGGCGGCGTTCGTGGCGCGGATGAACCGTCGCGCGCAGGAGCTGGGCATGAGTGACACGCGCTACGCCTCTCCGAACGGCCTGCCGCCGCCGCGCGGGTCGAAGCGGGGATTTGACGTCTCGACGGCGCTGGACCTTTCGCGGCTGGGATGCCAGTTGGCGAGGATGCCGGAGGCGTTCACATATACTTCTCGTGCCTCGTACACGGTGACGGGCGGGAGCGGGCAACCGATCTCGTTCCAGAACCACAACTACTTTGTGTCGCGCAACCTCGATCCGCAACATCTGGCCAGATCCATGCCGGAATGCGACGGATTCAAGACCGGGTATACGGCGGCATCGGGGTCGTCGATCGTCCTGACGGCCACGCGCAACGGTCGACGCGTGGTGGCGGTGGTGCTGGGGAGCGCAGGCCGACACGAGCGCGAGGCGGCGGCAGGACGCATTCTGCGCGACGCGCTGGACGCCGTTTCGATCTGGTAGTACGATGAAGCCGGTTCTCGCATGTCTCCTGGCGCTATTCACGGCGACCGTTCCGGCCGACGTGTTGACGGGCACCTGGAACATGCGTTGGTTTCCGAGCGGACGCGCGGAACACCGCGCCTCGCCGCGCGTGGAAGCGGCAACGATCCAGGACGCCGCCGACCTTGTGCGGGACGAGCTGGCGAAACGCCGCCGTCCGGACGACCATGTGGTCCTCTTCTTTCAGGAACTTCGCGATGCGCTCGTCTGCTCCAATTTCGTGGAGCGGATCGGCGACAGGACATTGTCCATCGCCAGCGTCAGCGCGTTCCGGGAATTCGACCGTCGCCTCGGATGGCAGCAGAGCGGTATCGTCACCGACATGCCTGTCGTCGAGGCCAGCTTCTCCTACTGGCGGCGGACACGGAAGATATTGCCGCCGCGCGGGTTCGCCTACGCGCTTCTCGACGGCGGCGCGGACGGCTTGATCGCCTGCTACTGCGTACACCTGAAAAGCAACTACGGCGCCACCAGACCGGAGATACGCGAGGCGAACCGCCTGAAGCGCGAGCTGGCCATGGAGCAGTTCCGGGCGTTGACGAAGAAGATTCAGGCGCAGGACGGGCGGCGCGTGACGCGCGTCATCCTGGCGGGCGATTTCAACACGGATCCGTTCGGCGGCGCGTTCAAGGGGGAGCGAACGATAGACCTGCTGACGGAGGCCGGATTCGTCAACTGCTTCGCGGGAATGCCGTTGGCGGCGCGAGGTACGCATCCGGGCAACACGCGCTACCCGGACAGCACGCTCGACTTCATCTTCCACCGTGACTTCGCGGCACAGACTGGTTGCGAACTCTCGCCCGCCGTGCCTCTCAGCGACCATCGCATGGTGTGGTTGCGGCTGAAACGGCAGCGATGAGACGACATGGGTTTCCTGCGGGCGGGCTCTTCATTGACTTCGACCGGGATTTTTAGGATAATGACATGGCTTTGACAAGAAAGTTCCATTGCATGATCGTTCTGGCCGCTTTTGCGGGTGCCGCGTGGTCGGCTTCCGGGGTGGTGACGGTGACGCCCGTGGGCGAGTTTCCGCTGCCGGGGCTTCAGTCCGGGGAAGAGGCGCCGCCGGGCCTGAGCGGCCTTACGCGCGTGGGCGGCGACATGTACTTCTCCGTTTGCGACAAGAACGGGATGCTCCATCAGATGACGATTCGTGTCGACCGTGCGTCGGGTGCCGTTACGGGGTGCGTGTTCATGACGGCGGTGAAGCTGGAAGGGAAGGGGAAACAGGACTTCGAGAGCGTGGCGTGGGACGACGCCAACCGGATGGTATGGGCTGGCAACGAGCATGACGGGTCGATCTGCGCCTTCCTTCCGACGACAGGCAAACAGGTAAAGACGCTCGATGTGCCGGCGGTCTACGACGCTTTTCGATATAACCGCAGCTTCGAGTCGCTGTCCATTCGTGCGAACGGGCTGGAGATGTGGACATGCAACGAGGACGCGCTGTGCCGGAGCGACGCTGTGAACAAAATCGGGCCGCTCGTCGACGACGGGCCGCGCACGACGCGCGAACGCGGATCGACGGTGCGGATACAGAAGTTCGCGCGCGCGACGCCGCAGGCCGATTGGAAGCCAGCCGGCCAGTGGGCATATCTTACGGATCCGATCGGCGGGAAGAACTTTGCCAACAAGGCGCGTAACGGCGTGGCGGAGATGTGCTGCCTCGACGACGGAACGGTGCTCGTGCTGGAGCGCGAGATGAGCGTCAAGGGCGGCGGTTTCCTTCCCGTGCCGTCGTTCCGTTGCCGTATCTATCAGCTGGACTTTTCGAACGCGACGGATGTCTCGGAATTTTCGTCTTTGAACGGCGCATCGTTCAAGCCGGTGGGCAAGAAGCTCGTATTTGCCCAGAACACGGGATTCGCCATGTATGAGGGGATGTGCCTCGGACCGCGGCTGGCGGACGGCTCGCAGAGCCTGCTGATGATCTCCGACGGCGACGCCGGCGCCGTGGCGCGCCTCTATGCGCTGAAGGTCATGTTCCCGCCGCCGTCTCAAATGTGATATAATTCCCGCTCAAACGACAGGAGACATCGATGGGCATCTTCAAGGCATATGACATCCGCGGAATCTACGGACAAGACCTGACGGACGGCATCTTCTACAAGATCGCGCGCGCCTACGCGAAGTTCGCGGGCGTGCGCAAGGTGGTGGTGGCGCGCGACTGCCGCACGCATTCCGAACCGCTTTTCGCCGCGTTTGCGAAGGGACTCAACGACGTGGGCGTGGACGTGATCGACGTCGGCCGCGCCTCCACGCCGATGAGCTACTTCGCCAATGCTGCGCTCAAGGCCGACGGCAGCGTGATGATCACCGCCAGCCACAACACGAAGGAGTGGAACGGCTGCAAGCTCTGCCGCGCGAACGCCGTGCCGATCTCCGGCGCCACGGGTATCAAGGACATCGAGCGTCTGGTGGAGACGGGCGATCTGGGCGCGGACGCCGCCGTGAAGGGGACGGTCACGCAGGTGGACGTTTCCGCGCAGTACGCCGCGCACGTGCGCGAGTTCGCGCATCTCGCGAGGCCCGTCCACGTGGCGATGGATTTCGCCAACGGCATGGGCATCGCGGAGTCCGCCGCGTTCGCGGATACGGACCTCACCTACGACGCGCTCTACGGCGAGTACGACGGCGACTTCCCGAACCACGACGCCAACCCGCTCCACGTGGAGACGCTGAAGGACCTCCAGGCGCTCATCCGCGCCAACCCCGGCAAGTACGCCTTCGGCGTGGCGTTCGACGGCGACGCCGACCGCGCCGGCTTCCTCGACGAGAAGGGCGAGATCATCCCGATGGACTTCATGACGGCGCTCATCGCGCAGGATCTGTTGCAGTCCGCCCCCGGTGCCGCCTGCTTCTACGACCTGCGTTCCTCCAAGGTGGCGGCCGAGGTCATCGCTGCGGCCGGCGGCAAGCCGATGATGTCGCGCGTGGGCCACAGCTTCATCAAGGCGCAGATGCGCGAGAACGACGCGATCTTCGCGGGCGAGCTCTCCGGCCACTACTACTTCAAGGCGAACTCCACGGCGGAGTCGTCGTCGATGGCGACCTTCGCGCTCGCGAACATCGTCTCGAAGAGCGACAAGCCTCTCTCCGCGCTCATCGCTCCGCTGCGCAAGTACGCGCATTCCGGCGAGATCAACTCGAAGGTGGCGGACGCCGCCGCCGTGCTCGCGCGCGTGAAGGCGGCGTATCCGGACAACTTCGAGCTGGACGGCGTGAGCGTGGACCGCTGGGACGCCGAGGGCTGGTGGTTCAACGTGCGGATGTCCAACACGGAGCCGCTCGTGCGCCTCAACCTGGAGGCGAAGACGCCCGACCTCATGGCCGCCAAGCGCGACGAGATGCTCGCGCTCATCCGCGCGTAAGGGCAGGGCCACGCGTAACCGAAAATGCTACGGCGCGCTGTCCTCTTTTCGCTTTGGCCGCAGAGGGGCCGGAGCAGACAGATTACTCGCGCAGGCGGCGACCGAACGGACAACAGCGGAATGCTACGCGCTGGAGCTTGATTCGGCGGATGCCACGAACGGCTTCCGCATCGTGTCCATCGAGCTGGGTGACGGCAAGGTGAAAGTCGAGCGGGAGCCGAAGACGAACCGCTGGACGGGCGCGGGGATACGGGCCATGTTGAGGGGAGGGGCTGGAAGGACCGTGGGCGGCGGCTTGCTGGGGACGGTTCGTCCAACCATACGGTTCTTCTAAGTGGTGGTGGAGTTGCCGTAGCGGCGCGTTCAGAGGCCGCGTCCTATCGCAATATACGGGACGCTTGTTGTTCCAGTGGGCCGCCATGATGGCGGCTTCCCATGCGGCCGCGACAAGCGTGGCCGATCCCGCGGCGGACATCTCGACAAGTGGGTTAGGCGGAACATGACGGGTGTTCCAAACATATACATGTCAAAAGCATGTTGGAAATGGCATATTTTTGACGCGACGGTTTTTCCTTTTCCTTGTTAGAAGGAAGCTGAGGGGACAGACTCTTCTAGGTGTCCTTCTACTTTCCTCTACTTCCTAGGCGTGGGTCAAGGCAATGCGCTTTACCTACGCCTGACGCCCAAGGGAACCTTGCTGTCCTTCCGATAATTTTTTTGCGCTTGCGCTCACGCGGGCGTGCAGGCATTGGGGACAGACCCTTCGTAGACGTGGAGGCGGTCAGCAACCATTGGTAGACGGTCAGTGCAGGCATTGGGGACAGACCCTTCGTAGACGTGGAGGCGGTCAGCAACCATTGGTAGACGGTCAGGGGACTGGCCCTTTGAAGGGTGCGCTTGAGGGGGGGGGCGGAGCGAGACAGGCATTGGGGACACAGGCATTGGGGACAGACCCTTCGTAGGCGTGGAGGCGGTCAGCAGGCATTGGTAGGCGGTCAGGGGACAGGCCCTTTGTAGGGTACTCTTGAAGGGGGGCTGAAGCGAGACAATTTTGAGACAGGTTTGAGACATTTTCGAGACAATTCGGTTCAAGG
>CAMNLN010000035.1 GCA_946543025.1 uncultured Verrucomicrobiota bacterium | reverse complement strand
CAGGCGGAGATCGACGGCAACATGGGCGACAGCCACATGGGCCTGCAGGCGCGCCTGATGTCCCAGGCCATGCGCAAGCTCACGGGCGTCCTCGCCAGCACGAAGACGCTCTGCATCTTCACGAACCAGGTGCGCGAGAAGATCGGCGTGATGTTCGGCAACCCCGAGACGACGCCCGGCGGCAAGGCGCTCAAGTTCTACGCGAGCTGCCGCCTGCAGGTGCAGCGCATCGGCGCGATCAAGGACACGGCCGGCACGGTCATCGGCAACCGCACGCGCGTGAAGGTGGTGAAGAACAAGGTCGCGCCGCCGTTCACCGAGGCGGAGTTCGACATCCTCTACACCTGCGGCATCTCGTGGGAAGGCTCGATCCTCGATGCGGCGCTCGCGCGCGGCGTGGTGGAGAAGCGTGGCAGCTGGATCGCCTACGGCGCCAGCCAGCTCGGGCAGGGCTCGATGGCCACCATCCAGTATCTCAAGGACCATCCCGAGGTGGCCGCCGAGATCGTGGAGAAGGTCAAGACGGCCCCGCTCGTGCCGGGCTACAAGAAGAAGTAAGCGAATGGTGAAAGGTGAAGGGGAGAGGCGGTGGATGGCATGACACTAGAAGAACAGGTAAAGATCGTCCTGGACGCGCTGGCCGAGAAGAAGGCCGAGGACGTCAGGACGTACGACGTGCGCGGCGTCTCCGGCCTCTGCGACGTGTTCGTGGTGGCGACGGGCGTGGCCGCGCCTCATCTCAAGGGCCTCGCCGCCGGCGTACAGCAGGCGATGAAGTTGGCGGGCGTGGCGTCGTTCCGAACCTCCGGCGACCCGGAGAGCGGCTGGATCGTAATCGACTACGTGGACGTGGTCGTGCACGTGTTCTCGCCCGAGGCCCGCGCCTACTATGCCCTCGAGAAGATCTGGGAGTCGGTTCCCGGCTTTAGCTGCTAGCTGCTAGCCGCAGCCTTCAAGCCTCGAGCTTTCCAACCCCTTCAACTTTTCAACTCTTTTACAGGAAGGTCCAATCAAATGCACAAGAAGTTGTCTCTTTTCGCCGCCGGCCTCGCGCTGGCCACGGCCGCGTTCGCCGAAGATCTGGCGCCGTTTCCTACCTGGAGCGACGCCTACGCCATCACCAAGGGGCCGCACGAGCATCTGCTCGCGAGCTACTTCGCGATCAACTCGTGGAGCCCGAACAACCGCTACGTGACCGTGCTCGAGACGGACCTCAACGGACGCCTCCCCGAGGCGAACGAGCGTTGCACGCTCGGCCTTGTGGATCTGCAGGACAACAACAAGTTCATTCCGATCACCACCACGGCGTGCTGGAACTTCCAGGAGGCCGCGATGGCGCACTGGATCGACGACGACACCTTCCTCTTCAACGACGTGCGGGACGGCAAGTTCGTGACGGTGGTCATGAACTGGAAGACGAAGGCCGAGCGCATCCTGCCGCTGCCCGTGAGCGCGGTGAGCGAGGACCGTACGTGGGCCGTGTCGATCAACTACGCGCGCCTTTCCCTCACACGTCCCGACTACGGCTACGCCGGCCCTGGGCAGGACGCCCGCGAGGATGTCGAGTGGCCCGAGGACGACGGACTCTGGGTGATGGACCTCAAGACGGGCGAACACAAGCTCATCCTCTCCGTGGCGCAGGGCCGTAGCCTCATGCCCGCCACGAAGGCGGACCCGAGCAAGCCCGGGCACCCCCTCGCCTACTACTGCCACACGATCATCCAGAAGGACAAGGCTGGCTCGCATATTTTCTTCCTCGCCCGCTCGGTCGACTGGTTCGACAAGAAGATCCACAAGGCCTCGCGCTGGCACACGACGTCCTTCACCGTCCGCAAGGACGGCACGGAGCTGCGTCGCTGCTTCAAGGACGGCTGGGCCGGCTCGCACTTCAACTGGGCGCCCGACGGCAGCCCGAAGCTGCTCGTGACGGCGGCATGGGACGGTCATGTCAAAGGCGAGTGGGCGCGCACGGCTTGGAGCCCCGTGGAGTTTACGGTCGGCGAGGAGGAGAAGGTCCGCCGCATCGGCGCGGGCGTGCTCGACTGGGACTGGCACTGCATCTATTCCCCCGACGGCAAGTTCATGAGCGGCGACACGTACTGGACCGCAAACAACGAGCGGCCGTGGGTGCTCGTGCGCCTTGCGGACGGCATGACGATGCCGATGGGCGCGTTCTTCGTGCCGGAGCCGTACCGCCAGACATACTGGCGCTGCGACCTCCACGCGCGCTACCGCCCGGACGGGAAGCAGATCGGCTTCAATTCCGTCCACGAGGGCTCGCGCCAGGTTTATCTGCGCGACATCCGGTAGCGGACCGTCCGTAAGCGCGCCGCTCCTGTTTTTCCCATTGCCGACGGAGGGCGGGGTATGGTATACTGCCTACGGATGAAAAGGATGAGTCTGGCAGTATGCAATGCACCTGCCGCAAGGAGGAGCATCTGCACGAACATGTTCGCGACGGCTGCCGCCGCGGGAATAGTGATGTTTGGGGCGGTCGAAACCGCCTTGGCCGCAGGTGCGAGCGTGGATGTGCCTGCCGTGACATGGGCTTCCTATCCTGTCGGCGCGGGCGACCACGTGCTCCTGCATGGCGGCGCGTGGGGCAAGGACGTGCGTGTCTTGATCGACGGGGGAAAAGTCTGTCCGGCCACGGTTCTCTCCGACACGGGACTGGTGTTCCCGTTCCCTTGCGATGAGGAGAAGATCGTGGAAGGGCGCGTGGTGGACGATTCCGGGAAATCCGCGCCGTTCGCGCTCAACATGCCCACGCCGTGGTGGTTGCAGGGCGACGCAGGCGATTCGTCCACGCCGGGCGGCACGTTGCGCCTCTTCGGTCGTTCGCTTGCCCCGTACGGAAAATCCGTGCGCGGCAAGCCGCGCGTGATGCTCGGCGAACGCGAGCTGGCGCTTGAAAAGGTCGATGTCTGGAGCCTCGACGCGCGCATCCCGTCCGACATGCCGCCGGGCCGCTATCCCGTGAAAATCCGCAACGGCCTCGCGGGCGGACGCGACTGGTACGCGACGGGGGAATGGACGGTCGCGCGGAGAGCGCCAGTTTGGAAGGCCGACCGCTTCGACGTGGAGGACTTCGGCGCGGAGGCGAACGACGACGGGTCCGACTCCGACGCGTTCGACGCCGCGATGGCGGCCGCGGCGGCGAACGGCGGCGGCACGGTGTTCGTGCCGTGCGGGCGCTTCGTGCTCACGCGCACGCTCGCGATTCCGCCGCACGTGCTGCTGAAGGGCGAGGACCGCGCCCTCTCGCAGATCTGCTGGCCCGACACGATGGATCCGCCCCCGAACCTCATCGAGGGGACGCATTCGTTCGGCATCCACGATCTGTTCATCTCGTCCGGACAGTACCGCAACGGCATCGTGGCCAACACGGAGATCGGGCGCTCCGGGCAGATGGACTCCCGGCGCGGCACGACCACGCACGACGTCTCCCTCCGGCGCCTGCGCGTGAAGCTCGTCTCCGACCAGTGGCGCGACAACAAGCCGGGCGACTTCCTGCCGCGCTACACCATGCGCGGCGACGGCATCATCATCCGCAACTGCCTGCGCGCGGAAATCGTCGACTGCGACGTCTACTGCGACAAGGACGCCCAGCGCACCCTCTTCTTCAACTTCACGGGCGACTATATCCGCATGGCCAACTGCCGGATCAACGGCACGGGCTGGGCCATCTTCGGCGGCGACCGCTGCATCTTCGAGAACAACACGGCCGACAACTGCACTTACTCCATCTCGTCCGTCTGCCGTCGCATGTTCTGGAGCCGCAACCGCCAGACCGACCTCTACACGAACAACCGCGAGGCCGTGACGCACGACGGCGCGAAGACCGCGTTCTGCGCGAAGCGCTACGGCGAGCAGGGGTGCGCCTCCGGAACCGTAAACGGTACGCGCGTGCGGCTCTCCTACCCGCCGGACCTCTACTGGAAGAGCGGCACGAACTACGCCGAGTGGGTGGGGAGCGAGCTGCAGGTCGTGGACGGACGCGGCGCGGGGCAGACGCGCACGATCACGTCGATGAAGAGCTACGAGGAACTCGAGATCGACCGTCCGTTCGACGTCGCGCCCGACGCCGCGTCGCTCTTCGTGATCGTCGCGGAGCGCAAGCACCTCATCTACGCGGACAACGACATCGAGGACGCCGCCACGGCCATCCAGCTCTACGGCGGCGCCACGGACTGCGTGCTCGCGCGCAACCGCTGCCGTCGCGCGGGCGGGTTCCAGGGTTCCGGACGCGACTATCATGGCATCATCACCTGCTGGTTCGTCCAGTTCTTCGGCAACGTGATCGAGGAGGGAAACGGCCACCGCGGCGCGATCGGCACGGGCTGGCGCGGCGCGGGCGGAAGCGTGATCGGCGCGTTTCCTCCGAACGTCAAGTGGCCGCTCTCGCAGTCGTATGTCTGTCGCGATAACGAGATCCGCTCCAACGGGTCGATCTTCGTCTCCGTGAAAAACGCGCTCGTGGAGAAGAACACGGTGCGGCGGTCGGACGTGGGCATCGCGAGCCGGCGCTACCAGGACACCCTGTTCGTCGCGAACAACGTCTTCGACCGCGTGGATGTTCCCTATCATCACCTCGACGGCGCGCGGATCACCCCGCCGTACGTCGACCGCACGCGCGAGACGATGCTCGCCGCCCTGCGCGGCGGCACGTTCAAGGCGAAGAGCCGCACGCAGATGCGCCGCGCCTTCGCGATGTCCGTGAAGCCGCATCCGTGGCACCGCGAGATGCGCGCCGCCGTGGCGGGACAGCGCCGCGCGCCGTTCGACCTGCCCGTGACGGTGACGTTCGACGGGGCGCTTGCGAAGGACGTGCGGTCCGTGTCGCTCGCGGTTCCCGCGTCCGGCGGCTGGGACTTCGGCGGCGCGGTCGCCCTGGAGAAGTGCGCGGACGGCTTTACAGGCAAGCTGCGCGTTACTCCGCCGAAGGAAGGCGCAGTGGGGCTGTTCGCCTGGCCCGTGGCCGTGACGCTCGCGGGGGAGGGCTGGAAGCTCGCGACGCAGGCGTGGGTCGATCCCGTCTCGCAGTACAGGTTCCTTTCGTGGGAGACGGCGCTCGCCGAACCTGGCAAGCAGCCGACGGCCTGGCGTACGCTGAAGTACCTGGAGGGGATGGACGGACACGAGTCCGTGTTCCCCGACAAGCTGTACGGCGAGGCGCAGAAAGGGCGCGATTTCCACATGCGCACGCGCATCAACGTGATCAATCCCACGCGCTTTTCGTTCACGCGCGGCAACGCGGCGTGCCGCCTCTTCCTCGACGGGAAGGAACTCATCCGCGCCGGCGCGAGCCCCTCGGACGCCGCCGTGGTGACGCTGGAGCCCGGCGAGCACCGGTTTGAAATCGTGCGGCCGGCGCAAGCCGCCGTCCTCCCTGCGGGCACCTACGAAGGCATTTTTCTCCATTGCACGTTCCCGGAAGGGTGCGTCGCCGGCGACTGGGTGCAAACTGAAGCTGTTGCAAAATTCGGTAGGGCCGGCGTTCCACCGCCGGCCGCGGGCGGCGATGGAACGCCGTCCCTACCTGCCTCAAATGGGAAATGAATTTTTTTAAAAAGGAGTATGAAATGAAACGAATGATCAGGATTGTTTTTGCCGGGGCGGTGGCCCTTGGCGCATCGGTTTGGGGCGACACGGTGGAGCCCGACCACCGTGTGCAATGGCTAACGTCCGTGACGGAGGGCTACTACAACGACCCCGCGAACTGGACCGGCGGGCTCGTGCCGTCGAACGGAATCGACGGCCTTTACGGGTACATCAACTTCCAGGCGAACGACGTCACGATCAAGGCGCCGCCCGGTGGCCTCGAAGAGGACTCCGGCACGATCTTCTTCGGTTGCGGGCAGGGCACGCATACGCTGACCATCGACACGCGCGGCTCGTATTGGGCGAAGACGAACGTGACGGCCATCAGCGACTGGTGGGGCACGCCGTTCGCGAGCAGCCTGAGCGGACAGCACATATTCAACTTCGAGGGACTCGTGCGCGGCGGCGTCACGCCCTACATCTGGCGTTTCGAGGATGCGCTCTTCACGTGGGAGTCCACGGGTGCGAGCCAGCAGAACTTCGACCTCCGCTCCGGAACGTTCGAGATCGCCAAGCACCTCTACCTCGGATCGACCGGCGGCAACGTGAATTTCTACATTCATCCTGGCGCTACGTTCAGGTCCGCGGCGAGCGCGTTGGACGGCTCCGGGTATCTCGAGCAGCGCGGTAACGCGACCACGCACACCTGGTTCCTCGGCGGCGAGCATGTGCTCAACGGCATCGAGCTGAAGGACCTCAACGCCGGCCCCACCACGACGTATCTGCACGTCACGAACGACGCCTCCGTGACGCTGAAATACAACATGCGGGTTGCCGCTCGCGGTGCGGGGAGCAATCATGACGGGCTGTCGAGCGCAATCGTCGACATCTCCGAAAACGCCAGCATGACGGTGGGCGGGGCCGTGTCGCTCGGAACTGTGCCGGATGTGTATCTGCCGCTCTACGTCAACATCCGAAACCGCGGGGACCTCGCGATGTCTGGCAACGCCCGGCTCACCGCCGCGAAGCTCAACATCGGCCACGCGCAGTGCTCGACGGGCGTCCTGACCGTGGCGGATTCCGCCGTGCTGACGACCTCCGGGACGTGTACGCTCGGCTGTTATTCGAACGCATGGGGACGGCTCGCGCTCACGGACAACGCTCAGGCCACGGTGGGCGGCGTTTTGCACGTCGCAAGCGGCGACATGGCCAACTGCGGAACGTACGGGGAACTGGTCATGGAGGACGACGCCAGCCTCAGCATAAGCCCGGACATCGGCAACTGGATGTGCCTGGGGTCGCACAACGGCGCGGGGTCGGTGGCGCGGTTCACGGCGGGCGGACGCTCGCGCGTGACGGCCAGTCCGGCGTCGTCCATTGAGATGGGCTACGGGTTCGACGCGGATCTTGAGTTCAACGTGGCGGACGACGCCGTGGTGACGTTCCCCGGAGGCGTGATCACGAACAAGGTTCCCGTCGGCGGCAGGAGCGTGGTCTCCCTCTCTTCGAACGGCGTCCTGGCCGTGCGCGGCGTGTATGGCGGCGATCCGGCGACGGGCGACGCCTGCATGCAGTTTGCGGCGGACGGCGGCACGCTGAAGGTGAGCGGCAGCTCGGCGCCGTCGGGCGCGTTCATCTGCGGATGCGCGTCGGCGACGATCGGCGCGAACGGCTTCGCGTTCGACTCGTCCGGCTTCGACGTCTCCATCGACCAGGCGTTCACGGCGGCGGCCGGCGCGTCGGACGCGACGTTCACGAAGACCGGCCTCGGCGCGCTGACGGTCCTCAAGAACTCGTCGCATCCGAAGACGCTGGTTTCGCAGGGCGCGCTCGTGTTCGGGTCGGGCGTCACGCGCTTCGGCGACGCGCTGGAGTTCGCCGCCGGCGCGAAGCTTGAGATCACGGACGCGGCGACGTACGTCGAGGCCGATTCGCTCGCCTTCGCGGGCAGCCTGCAGGTCGTGCTGCCGAACGACTACGCGCTTGACGCCGCGCATCCGATCCTTTCGATTTCGGGCGGACTCGCGCAGTTGGACTTCGAGAAGATCATTGTGTCGAACCCGCAGGCGGGACGGGCGTATGCCCTTGAACTCGGCGCCGACGGCAAGACGGTGAGCGTGACGGTCACGGTGGCGGAGGGTGCCGCGAAGACGTGGACGGGCGCGTCCGGCACCGACTGGAACACGGCGGCGAACTGGGATCCGGCGGGCGTTCCCACGCACAACGACGCCGTGACCGTTGCCAACGCTGCGACGATCGCCGTGTCGGCACCGGCGTCGGTCGCCACGATCATCGCCCCGGCCGCGGCGGTGTCCGTCGCCGGCGATTCCCCGCTCTACGTCGCCGCGGGCGTGGACGTGGCGCAGGGCGGCACGCTCACGCTGGGCGCGCCCGTGCGCAACGCGGACGGCACGGTCGCGAAGACGGGCGCGGGAACGCTCGTCGTCTCGGGCGACAACGCCACGACGATGCAGGGCGACTGGGAGCTGGAAAGCGGCGTGACGGAGTTCACGTCGGCGTCGGCGCTCGGCACGGACTCCGCCCGGCAGGCGGCGCTCGCGGTGAGCAACAGCACGTTCCGCTACTCCGGCGCGGCGGCCGAGATCGAGCGTCCGTGGCGGCTCCTCGGCGAGTATCCGTCCATCTTCGACATCGCGGGCGACCTCACGTTCAAGAACTTCAAGATCTCCCACCTCCAGGGCGACGGCGGCTTCGCGAAGCTCGGCAGCGGGACGCTGACGCTCGACATGCCGGCCGGTACGACGACGCTGTCGTGGTGGTCATCGGCACCGCGGAAGGGCAACTCCGACATTAACGGCATCCTGGCGCTCCAGAACGGCGGCGCGACGAGTTGGAACGGACTTGCGCAGATGACGGTCCTCGACGGCCGCCTTGTGATCGCCGGCAAGGGTAAGAACGAGACCATCGTGAAGCAGGAACACCATGGCGGCATCGGCGGCAGCGGCGTGGTGGCGGCGTCGGCGCCGGAACTCTACTTGAAGGACCTCACGATCTCGATGGGCAGCGGCAGCGGCTTCCACACGCTGATGGGCCAGTCGATGGCCGCCGGCTCCGCCGCGCCGAGGATGGTCCTCGACAATGCGAACGCGACGTTCAACGGACTCAACGTGGGACACAGCAAGGCGAGCGGCAACGCGGACGTGGTGCGTCCCGTGCTGGCGATCACCAACGGCACGTTGAACATTGCGTGGAACATGTCGATCCCGAACAATGTCGGCGGAATCGAGCCGATCGTGCGCGTCGGCACGAACGGCGTGCTCCAGCGCGCGTCTACGACCGCGGCCGGCGGCATCAACTTCTACCAGAAGATCGACGCCCGGTTCGAGGACGGCGGACTTCTCGAGGTGCGGACGCCGCAGAACCTCACCTTCGGCGACAATGCGCGCGGCGAGCTCGTCTTCGCGCGCGGCGGCGGCATGAAGGTGCACCGCTTCCTCGGCAGCCAGACGGCGAACACGGCCGAGATTGTCCTGGACGGCGGCTTCGCGGAGTTCACGCTCAACGGGGGCGTCTCGATGACGGCCAGCCCGGCGAAATGCGGTATCCGCGCGGACGCGGGCGGCGGCGAGCTGATCATCGGCAGCGGGGTCGAGCACGCGCTCGCCGTCCCCCTGCGCGGCGGGCATTTCGTCAAGAAAGGCGCGGGTACGCTCGTGCTGACGAACGACCTCTCCTACTCCCTGTCAAACTACCAGCCGGTCTATACGCCCCAGGGAACGACGACGGTGAAGGTGGCGAACACGGACGGGGTCGAGATCGCGGAGGGCGTCCTGAAGTGCGTGGCGGGGACGACGGACGCCAACAGCCGCTTCTCGGGCACGGGCACGCTCTCGGGCGAGTTCGGGGAGTTCATCCTGGACGTCGAGCCGGGCGCGACGGAGGCGCTCACGCTCACGGACCTTGCGGCGACGCGCGTGACGGTGGACTTCGGCCACAGCGACGACGATCCGGTTGACTGGCGCACGACGCCGGAGGCTGCCGTGGCGAAGGTTTCGACGGAGTCTGCCTACCGCGCGATTTCCTGGAGGGGCGTGAACTGCGGCATGAACATCACGAGCGAGTTCCTCTACGACTCTGCGACGGGGACGGTCGGCGTCCGTTTCCGCCCGACCGGATTCATGATTCTCTTCAAGTAGGTCTGCCACGAAAGGTCGAGAGAACACGGAAAGAAAACCGTTCTCGCGTGGTCGTCTGACGATGAAATGATATAATGGGCGCATGGAAAGAAAAGCGATTTTGAACATATGCGCGCGTATGTTCGTGCTTGCGACGCTGTTCGGAGGCTGTTCCGACAAGAGCAATCCTCCGCCGTCTCTTGCCGAGCCGCCGCCGAAGGACGAGACGCTGGAGATCGTGCCTGCATGGGCGGAACGCACAAACAACGTCGCGACGCTGAAGGCCAACTTCGCGAAGACGGGCGCGGCACGGACGATCTGGGACATCCCGTTCGCGTGCGACTTGCGCGTGCGCCCCGGCATCCAGTTCGACTTCTGGTGCGACGACCTGCGCCCGTTCACCGCGTTCAGCTGCTATTTCAAGAGCGGCAAGGGCTGGTATCACGGCACCTTCTCGCCGGAGGCGTCAGGCGTCTGGCAGCGCGTCGTCGTCCGCAAGGCCGAGACGCGCGTGGAGGACGCGCCGGACGGGTGGGGCGATATCTCGCTCATGCGCATCTCCGGCTGGCGCGGCGAGCCCCTGGACGCCACCTGCCGGATCGCCAACGTGGCGTACCTCGGCGGCGGCAAGCCGGATGTCGCCATCGTCTATGCCGGCGCGCAGGCGGCAAAGGGCGGGGCCGAGGGCAAGGCGTACTTGACGTTCGCCGCCAACGTGTCGGCCACGCTGGAGGCGTTAGGCATCGGCTGTTCGATGATCGCGGACACGGACTTGACGACCAACCAGCTGGCGGAGGTGTCCGCCGCCGTGCTGCCGTACAACACGTCTTTTCCGGCAGAGACGTTCCCCGCGCTCAAGCAGTTCGTCGCGGCGGGCCGGAAGATATTGGCGTGCTACTCGCTGCCCGCCGAGGTGGCGGAACTTCTGGGCGTACGCCAGAAGAGCGTGATCCGGCCGCCAAAGCCGATCGCCGGATTTCTCAAGTCCGGGCGCGGGCTTCCCGGCCAGCCGGCGTTCGCGCCGCAAACGTCGTGGATGACGCAGCGCGTGGAATTGCCTGCGTTCGGCGCCGAGGTGGTGGCGACATGGGCGACGGGCGACCGTTCGTCCTTGGAGCTGCCGGCGATTGTACGGACTTCCGCCGGCATCTACATGGCGCACGTATGGCTGGGCGGAACGGAAGGGGAGAGCGCCGCGCTGATGCGTTCGATCATGTGCGACCTCGCGCCGTCCCTGAAGGAGAAGGTCGAGGCGCGCGAGGCGGTCGTGGCGAAGCAGGCGGCGGATGACCGCGCATGGCTGGCGGCGCAGAAGCCCAAGGCGGGAGAGCATCGCGCGTTCTGGTGCCACAGCGCGTACGGACTGGGCGGCGGCCGAACGTGGGACGAGTCGGTACGCTTCCTGAAGGAGAACGGCTTCAACGCGCTGCATCCGAACCTTGCGTGGGGCGGAACGGCGTTCTACCGATCGGCGGTGCTGCCGACAGCGGCCGAGGTGGCGACGCAGGGCGACGCGCTCGAACAGTGCCTTGCCGCCTGCCGCAAGCACGGGGTGCAGTGCCATGTGTGGAAGGTGTGCTGGAACATGGGAAATTGCGCAGACCCGGCGGTCGCGGCGAAGATGGCGGCAGCCAACCGTACGCAGGTGACATACGGCGGCGCGGCGAAGCCAGGTTGGCTTTGTCCGTCCCATCCCGACAACCGGAAGCTTGAGATCGAGGCGATGCTGGAGTTGGCGAAGAAGGGCGTGGACGGCATACATTTCGACTACATCCGCTATCCGGACGGTACGCACTGCTTCTGCGCGGGTTGCCGCGCGCGGTTCGAGGCGATGGTCGGCGGGACGGTGACGAACTGGCCGGCCGCCGTGCGGACGGACGAGCGGATAAGACGGCTGTGGCAGGACTTCCGCACGTCGAACGTCACGGCCGTGGTGCGGGAGGTCTCGCGGCGCGTCCGCGCCGAGACGCCGGGCGTGAAGGTGTCCGCCGCCGTGTTCACGAACGCGGAAACGTCGCCGTCGAACGTGGGGCAGGACTGGCCGTCCTGGTGCCGCGAGGGGTTGCTCGACTTCGTCTGCCCGATGGACTACGTGGAGTCTCCGGCGCTCTTCAGGGGACAGGTCGTCCCGCAGAAGCGAATCGCGGGCAAGGTGCCGGTCTATCCCGGCATCGGGCTTTCCACCTGGCGGAACGACGGACGGGACGCGGTGCGCCTGGCGAAGCAAATCCTGATCGTGCGCGAACTGGGGTTGGGCGGCTTTACGGTATTCAACTTCGACCGTCGCGCGGAGAAGGCGTTGCCGCTGCTGCATTTGGGCATGACGCGCGACGAATAGGCACGTGCGTGTCCGGGGCGCTGCGAATATCTCTAGCGGAAGGAGATCGTGCGGGAATCGGGCGCGTCGCCGAGCGTGAAGACGACGTGGCGGGCCGTGGCGGGAATGAGGTCGCCCGCGCGGTCGGGCCATTCCACGAAGAGGACGGCGTTGCGGGCGAGGTAGTCTTCCCAACCGATGGTCAGCACGTCGTCCGCGTCATGGAGCCTGTAGAGATCCATGTGCACGAGCAAAAACTTTTCGGTGGGATGCTCCACCACGAGGCAGAATGTGGGGCTGGTGACGGCGCGTTTCGCGCCGAGCGCGGCCGCGAGACCCTGCGTGAAGGTCGTCTTGCCCGCGCCGAGGTCGCCTTCGAGGCACACGACGTCGCCCGGCTTCAGCTCGGCGGCGAACTGGCGGGCCACGGCCCAGGTCTCCTCGACGGACGCGACGTTGTAGAGGGGATTCATGCGAGCCAGCCTCCTTTCTGGAGTTCGCGAAAGAAGAACGGCAGGTAGTCGGGCGCGAACGCGGAGCCGTGCGGGAGGCGCACGAGGCCGGGAAGGTCGGCCGCGAGGGGCGAAGCCGCCGTGAGGGGTTCGTTCTTGAAGACGTCGAGATACGCGGCGGCGATGCGTCGCGCGCGGAGGGCCTGGACGAGCGCGTCTTCGTCCACGGCGTTGCCGCGCCCGACGTTGACGAGGACGGCGGAGCGCCTCATCGCGCGAAGGACGGCGGCGTCCACGAGGTTGTCCGTGCCCGTGTCCGAGGGAAGCGCGACGATGAGCCAGTCTGCCGTCCTGAGTGCGGGCTTGAGGTCGGCGAAGTTGGCGCGATGGATGCCGACGATGGAGACGCCGAGGGCCTCCAGCTTCGCGCCGATGGCATGGCCGACCTTGCCGTAGCCGAGGATGACGGCCTTCGTGCCGGCGACGAGCGAGCAGAAGGGACTCAGCTCGGAACGCGGCCAGAGGACACCCGCGCGCTGCCAGTCGTAGGCGCGGTAGAGTCCGCGCGCATGGGCGAAGAGGCAGGCGACGACCGTCTCGGACATGATCGCGCCGTGGAACGCACCGTTGACGCGCACGACGCCCGGCGGCATCTCGGCGTCCGTGGGCAGCAGCTCGCGCCCGGCGGCGGGCGTCGCGAGGACGCGCAGGCGCTTCGCGCGCGCGAACCATTCTTTCTTGAATTCCCACACGATGGCGTGGGTGGCGGATGGGAGAGCCTTGAGGAAGGCGCGTTCGCTGCGCACGACGGCGATCTTGGCGCGAGGGCCGGCACATTCCTTGAACACGGCGAGTGAACGCGCATTGAGCCGAAACGCGCCGATCGGCCAGTTGAGCCAGAGGAGATAGCTTGGAAACTTTTTAGCCATTTAACTTTTTAGCCTTTTCACCATGCAGGTTTCGGGCGACGCCTGGATGCCGTGGCACGCGGCGATGCAGATGCCGTAGTTCGTGACGGGGACGCCGGCCGCGCGGCAACGGGCGATGCGGTTCTGGACGACGCGGCGCGTGAGCATGCAGCCGCCGCAGTGGACAACGAGCGCATAGGGGGTGAGGTCGTCCGGGAAGGCGTTGCCGGAAGTCCAGGCGAAGTTCAGTTTTTTGCCCGTATATGACTGGATCCACTTCGGCAGCTTGACGGTTCCGATGTCCGTGCACTGGCGGTGGTGCGTGCACCCTTCGCTGATGAGGACGGTATCGTCGTCCTTCAGTCCCTTCATTGCCGCCGCGCCGGCGCAGTACGCGGCGAGGTCGCCCTTCGCGCGCGCGAAAACAATGGAAAAGGAGGTGAGGGGAATTTCGGGAGGGACGACCTTGCTCACGGCGCCGAACGCCTGCGAGTCCGTGATGACAAATCGTGGCTGGGCTGCGAGCTGGACGAGAGCGGCGGCAAGTTCGGTCTCGCGGCAGACGAAAGCGGATGCTGCGCCATCAAGCAATTCGCGGATTACCTGCTGCTGGGGGAGGATGAGACGGCCCTTTGGGGCGGCGGAGTCGATGGGGCAGACGCAGACGACGCAGTCGCCAGGGGAGACGAGGTCCGAGACGAGCGGGCGGGGCGGGTCGGTGGGGGCGAGGGCGGCGATCTTGTGGCGGAAGGCGTCGACGTCGTCTCCGCGCACGTAGACGAGGTGGGGGACGTCGCGGCGGTCGCAGTCGGCGATCAGGTCTTTTTCAAGAGGGCCGAGCGTGTCCGCCGTGACGATGATGGCGATATCGGCGGCGGCGAGGACCTCGCGGGAACGCCGAACGCGCTCTGCGCCGAGCGAACCCTCGTCGTCGAGGCCGGCGGTGTCGGTGAGGAGACATGGGCCGAGGGGCAGAATCTCCATCGCCTTGGAGACGGGGTCGGTGGTTGTGCCGGGCACGTCGCTCACGATGGCGACTTCCTGCCCGGCGAGGGCGTTGATGAGCGTGCTCTTGCCGGCGTTGCGCCGCCCGAAGAAGGCGAGGCGCACACGGTCGCCCGAAGGGGTTTCGGTCAAGCCTGCCATGTCGGGTCCTGTTGTTTTCTGTGATTCATGCGGAGAAAGTATAAGACTTTTCGCGTCGTGGCGCAAGGACGGAAAAGTTTGTCATCATTCAAGGTCGGACACATATATTCTTTCGCCGTGACGTGCGTCTTGCATGTCGGCCCGTAAAATGAGATAATAGACCGAATGGCAAAAGAAGTGACAGTGTTGTCCCTTGAAGGGAAATTCCTGCGAGGAGTCCGGCTGGCGGAGTCGGGAGGGACGTTTTCGCGGCTGGCGGCCGAAACGTGGTCGGTGGCCGCAGAAGAAACTACGGGGCAGGGAATTCCATCAGAGGAGGATGCCGCAGAGAGCGGAAGCGGCGAGAACGCCGCTTCTCCGAACGGCGACGGAACGGAAGAGGGTGCGCAGGAGACGGCTGCGGCCGACCTGCTCGCGCAGGCCTTCCATGAAGCGGCAACGGCGTTCAAGACACGCGAGGTTATCCTGTCGGTGCCGCTTTCCCGCCTGTTGGTAAAGGTTCTTCGCCTGCCGGTGGACGATCGTGAGGACTTGGAAGAAAAGGCACAGGAGGAGCTTCGGAAGATTTCTCCGTTCCCGGACGAGCCGCTGGTGACGGGCGTGGAGACAGTGGCGGAGACGGATACCGAGATTGTTGCCTTGGCGGCGGCGCTTCCGTCGTCGGCGGCCGAAGACGTGTCGGAGGCCCTGGCGGCGGCGAAGGTGCGCGTGACGAAGACGGACATCACGGCTCTCGGCCGGCTTCGTGCCTTTTGGCCGCAGATCTGCGCGAAGGAGGGGGCGGCGCGTCGCCTGGTGCTGATGAACCTCGACGACGGCTGGGACGTGATCGTGCTGGACGATGACGCGCCCGTATTGCTTCGGGGTCTGGGCGGCGAGGAGCGGTCGCCGGACGAACTGGCGCGCGACGTGACGCTTTCGCTGTTGCAGGGCGAGGCGTTCGGCGGGGAGAGGGCCATCGGCGACGTGGTGGTGTTCTCCGAAACGCCTGTGGACGCGGCGACGCTCGAGAAGCTGGCGGCGTTCGGTCCGGTGCGCGTGGCGGAGACGACGACGGACGAATATGAGTCCGCGGAAGGCGTGGCGCAGCGCGCGGCGGAGGGCGCGACGTGCGACGTGACGCCGGCGGAGTGGACGGCGGCGTTGCGCGAGGCGCGCTTCAAGAAGAAGCTGACGGTTGGCGTTTCGGCCGCGATGGCCGTCTGGCTGGCCGTCATGGGCGTCTTCGTGGGCGTGCCGATCGTGTACGGCCAGCTGGCGGCACGGCAGGCTGCACAGTCGAAGCGCCACCAGGCCGCGTTCAAGGAGGCCAAGAGCATCCAGACGAAACTCAAGATGGTGCAGGGGTACAGCGACCGCGAGCACGGCGCGCTGATGCTCCTCAAGCATATTGCTGACGCGTTGCCGGAAGGCGACGACATCCGTCTGCGCGAGTTCCGCTACACGCGCGACGACGCGGTGGCGCTTCAGGTGATCGCGGACTCGCAGAACGCACTCGACTACCAGAAGGCCTTGCACGAGCTGGAGGACTCCGAAGGCAACAAGCTGTTCCCCGGCGGGGTGGAGATTCCCGGCGGCATGAGCAAGAACCAGTTCCGGATCGTCGCCACGCTGAAGGAACCGGACGAGGACGAGAGGCCGGCGCGCCGCGCCAGCGGACGGAAGGGGGCCAGATGATGGGAAATCTTTCGTTGAGAGACCGGGCCATCCTGCTGGCGGTCATCATCTTGGCCCTGTACGGCCTTGCGGCGATCCTGTGGTTCATGAAGTTTAGCGGCGAGTGGCGGAAGTCGGCCAAGGGCTACGACGAGGCAGTGAAGACCTATCAGAGGGAAAAGAACCTGATTACAAGGCGCGGTTCGCTGGAAGCGGCCTACCTCGAGGAGGAGGAGAAGATCCCCGTGCTGGAGGAGAACGAGCTGGCGAACGTCCTGTGGCAGCGCCGCCTCAGCGGCCTGGCGGACGAGCACAACGTCGCCATCAACAAGCAGAACTACGGCAAGGAGGAGCAGGAGGGCGTGCTGAACAAGCTTGAGATCGACCTCGAGTGGACCGCGTCGCTCCAGAGTCTCGTGAAGTTTCTGTATGCGCTTGAGACGGCCGACCACGCGATGTTCGACGTACGGTCCATCGGCATATCCAACTCCGGCAAGAACACCGGCTACCTGAAGGGCAAGATGACAATCTGTTGCGCGTACCTGCGCGAGGAAGGAAAGAGCAAATGAAGAGATTTCTGATCACGGTGGCGTGCGCGGGCCTGGCGGCGACCGCAGGCCTGGGACAGCTCCAGGCACCCCAGGGCCTGCGCCGCGGCGGCTCCTTGCTGAACCGCCGCTCCGGCCTTGCGCGTCCGGGAACGCAAGCTGCGGCGCAGCAGCAAGAGGCGTCTGCCGAAGAAGCCAGGGAGGCGATCAAGAACGCACCCAAGGGAACGAACGGCGTACCGGCGCTTGTCTTCAACCAGGCTCCTCTTGAACTCGTGCTGGACGCCTACGCCGAGCAGTGCCAGAAGACGATCATCCCGGCTCCTGACCTTCCGAAGAGCACCATCACCCTCAAGTCGCTCGAAGGACAGCTGCTTACGAAAGAGGAGTATCTGGAGGCCATCGAGGTGACGCTCACGATGAACGGCGTGGT
>CAMNLN010000034.1 GCA_946543025.1 uncultured Verrucomicrobiota bacterium | reverse complement strand
TGTCGAAGAGGTTCTGAATGCCGTGCGCGTAGGTGAAGCGCCACAGGCCGTCCCAATTCCCTTGGACGGCAAGTGCCGCCACATAGAGTCCGCCCTGCCAGCGGAATTCGCCCGGTCCCGAGAAGTTCCATTCGGTGATCGTGTAGGGCATCGTGGGGATGCGCACGGCGGCGGCGCGGTCCGCGCCCGACATGCCGGGACCTTCCGGATAGTCGAAGATGTCGAGGTTGCGGATGCCGAACGGCAGGTGCAGGCGCGTGCCGAGCCACTTGGGATGGTCGATGTAGAAGTGGTTGTCGAAGTAGTCGAGCCACTTCTCGCGCACGGCCATCTTCTCGGGCGGATGCGGGCCGTTGTTCATGTCCGTGAGCAGCGCCTTCGCGCCGGTCGACCGCACGAACCCGATCATGCGCGCGAGGCTCCGCTCCTCCGCGTCCATGCAGTCCCGTTCCGTTTTCGCCGTGCCGCCGAACCAGGCCCGCGCGGGCGCGCCCTCATTGACGAGACAGATGAGCGGCAGGCCTGGCTCGTCCTTGTACGCGCGGCCCGTGTAGGGGTTCACGTGGTTGAGGAGGTTGCCCGCATACGCCTTCCAGTTCTCGAAGCCCGCGTCGGTGAGATGGATGAGCATCTTCATCTCCTGGAAGGCCGGCATCGTGGGCGGCGTGCGCCCGAGTTCCCGCACCATCTCCTCGCGGCAATTCTCCGGCACGGTACGGTAGGAGTAAAGATCGATCGTCACATAGATGCCGGCCTCGATGCATTTCGCCACGAGGTAGTCCATGCGGTCCATCGTTTCCGGGTTGAGCGCGACGCCGTTCGGGTCGCCGGTTCCCGTGGTGATGCCGCCCGCGCATTCGAAGTGGTGCAGGCGCACCGTATTGTAGCCGCTCCGCACGAGACGTGCCACGATCACGTCCGCCTGCTCCTTCGTCGGCCAGCAACAGCTGCCCACGAGGTTCACGCCATAGAACTTCACGCGCTCGCCGGCCGGACGCCCCTCGAACTCGAAGTGCCCGCCGGCGCGCTTCAGCCAGCCGTACTTGCCCGCCGGCGCGTCCTGCAGGCACCAGCCGGAGAAGTCCGTCGCGCCGCCCGGCCGGACGCCCTTGAGCATCCTGACCGGCACCCAGCCGTCGCCCTCGACCCCGTAGGTCTTCAGGTCAGCCGCGTACGTGAGGGCGCGGCCCTTCACCGAGACGGTGAACACATCCTCGATCCGGTCGCTGGCCTTCAGCTCGCGCGGCGGCTGGAGGCGGAGCGAGAAGGCGTCGCACCACGCGGCGTCGTTGCTGAGGTGCACGAACCGCTTCTGGGGGAAGGAAAACGATATCTCCTCGCCGCCCGCCGTGGCGAACGTCACGCGCCGCACGTCGCGTCCGGTGAAGAGTCCTTTGCGCAGGTCGTTCGTGGGAAACACGCCGGACTTGCCGGTGTCCGTGCGCCAGGCCGCGCCCTTGAACGCCGTGAACGGCAGGTAGACGCGCGTGCCGGCCGCCTGCGCCTTCACGTCCCGCGTCATCGTGAACGCGTTCGTGGCCGTCACGCCGCCCGCGCCGTCCGCGCCGAGCGTCCAGCGCCCCTCCGCGAACGTCTCGCCGCGCGAGCCGAGCACGTAGCCCGTCTTGTTCGAGACGGAGAACACGGGCTGCGCCGAGTTGCTCCAGTTGGCGTAGTTGACGAGCCCGCCCGCGGTAATGCCGCCGCCGAACGCGCAGCGCATGAACCCCGACCTCTCCAGCGTCACGTCCTCGGCCACGACCAGTCCCGCGCAGATCGCAACGCTCGCGGCCACCGTCATCCGAATCTTCATTTTGCCTCCTCTCGTCTACCTGAACAGCAGAAGCGTGCCGGCAAAGTCGGCGAAGTCGCTCAGCGTCGCCGTGCCCGCGCCCGCGTAGCGGAATGCAAGCGAGTTTTCGCCGGCCGGCAGATGCAGCGTCTGCGTGCCGGCCACGGTCACCGCCATCTCTTCGCCGCCGTTGACGGAGAGGTAGAGCGTCCCGCCGCCGTCAAGCGCGACCACATACTCGCATTTGTTGGACGATCCATGCAACGCCCAGGCGACGGTCAACGTCGCGCCGTCCGCCAATTGCACGCCATGCGCGGCCTCGGTCACGTCCGCTCCGGCCTCCTCCACCGCCAGGCGCAGACCGCCGCCGATGTCCTGCCGATAGCGGTCCCTCCAGTCAAGCTCGCCCGCGCCCACGTCCTGCGCGCCGTTGTAGACGCGTTGTCCGCCCGCGAAGTCGGTGTTGCGCAGGAGCACGTCTGGAATCGCGTACCGGAAACACGCGTTCGCGGCGGCGGCAGGATCGCCTGCCGCGTCCACGGCCCCCGCGTCGCAAGCCGTCGGCCGCCAGCTCGCGTCCACCGCCGTCGCGCCAACGACGACGTTCTCCCACGTGGCGACGCCGTTCGCGTTCGACGCGATGAAACCTTCGCTCGGCACCACGCAGTTGTACACCCACTTCACGGTCGGACGTGCGCCGCCGAGGAAGAGGCTGTTCCGGACGGGCCAGAACGCGCTGCCGGGATAGACATACAGCGCAGGCTTCTCCATGCCGCCCGCATTGCGGTTGTTCGCGCCGAACGTGCAGAAGTCCGTGTAGTACGGCTGGTAGACCGCGTAATTGCCGGCGATGTTTTCATCAAAAGCGCAACCATAGATCCACTGGGGCTCGCGAATCGTGCAGTAGCTAGAACGGTTTTGGGTGAACAGGCAGTGGACGTAGCTGCCAAACAAGGCGGCGGACGTCCCGCGCCCGCAGTTGTTCGAGACGATGCAGTCCTCCACGATCGTGACGGGGACCGCCGCCAGCCCCGAGCCGGGCGCGCTGGGTTTTTCCGCGCACAGGATGCCGCCGCCGGAGACATTGTCGAACACTTCGTACTGATAGGCGGTGTCGCCGTCCAGCGTACCGCCTCCCGTCACGGTGAAACCGTTCAGGTACGCGCCCTTCTCCATCAGCACGCAGCGCATCGCCCCCTCGCCCACGCCGTCAGACGTCGCCGCCTTCTCGCCCGTGATGAACGTCGCCGCCGCGCCGTCGGTGGAGACGAGCCGCACGCCCGCCGGCACCACCACGCGCGCGGGCAGCAGGGGCGTCGCGTTCGTCTTCGAGTACCAGAGCGAATAGACGAGGTTCGTGTGGATCATCGAGCCCGCGGCGTAGTTGCCGGGAAGCGCATAGACCGTGTCGCCGCGCGCCGCCCGTGCCATCACATGCTCCAGCGTGTCGAGCGCCGCGTCCGCGCTCCAGCCCGTCGCGCCCGCCGTGCCGTGCTCGGCGTCCACGTACCAGTTCGTGTTCACCACGGCGGCGACCGCGTAGCCGTTCGCGTGGTCGTCCGGGGACGGCGTGAACGTGTACGACGTCACGCCCTCCATCACCTCGCCGTTCACCGAAATGCCCAGCGCCTGGCGTACGCCGTCCGCCGCCGTCACCGTCACTTCCGTGCCCCAGTCGACGGACCCGACGGCGGTGGATGTGAGCGCGGCCCCCTTCGCGTCCAGCGTCACGCTCGCCTTGCCCGGCACCTGGTACGCGCCGGCCGTCGGTTTCCCGTTCACGAAGTACGGCATGTTGCCGTCCATGTCGCAGTGGATGTGGCGATAGTAGTTCGAGTACGCCACCGTCGCGCTCCAGACGCTCGCGTCCAGCCCGTCCCACGCCGTGCCGCCGCCCACGGCCGGCGAGCCGGAGCAGACGTGGAAGTCGCCGCCCGCCGCGTCCACGAAGAGCGGGTCGGCCTTCACGTAGTTGACGCCTTCCGCGTTCCGTGCCGCCGCGCCTTTGTAGTCGTAGTTCCAGATCACATTGCCCATCATGCGCTTGGACGTGTCGCCTGCCGTCGACGCGGCGGAGTCCACGAGAATCGAGTTGAAGAAGTCGCCGTCGGCCCCGCTGAGGATCTTCGTGGACGGCGTGGCGCGCAGGGTGGAGTTGACCACCATCACGCCGGTATGCGTGTCGAACAGCATTCCCGGCTGGTCGACCACGCACGAGGTGAGGATCTCGCGGCCCTTGTCGACGTTGTTCTGCGGACTGAACACGCCGCCGCCCTTCACGACGCGGTTGTCCGCGAAAGAACACTTCACCGCCACGCCGTTCGCGAACGCCCCGCCCGCCCAGTACGCCACGTTGTTCGTGACGATGCACTCCACCAGCCACGTGCGTTCCGTGTTCTGCCCCTGAAGGGCGCCGCCGCGCCCGTAGGAGTTGCCGGAGCCGATGCCGGTCTCGCCGCCCGCCGAGTGGCCGCCCGTGAGCGTAAAGCCCTGGAAGGCGATGAAACAGCCTTCGCTCGTGCGGATGCAGCGCACGGCGTTCGTGGAACAGCCCTGCCACGCCGCGGGCGCGTCCGGATCGGCCTCGCCCGCGATCACCGTGTTCGCCGCGCCGCCCGTCCCGATCACGCGGTAGCGCGTGTCGCCATGGGACACGTAGACGCGGCTGTTGGGGTTGAGGCCGCCATGGACCGTCCCGCCCGCCGAATAGGTGCCCGGCGCCACGTAGACGACTGCCCTGTTGGCCGTGCTGTTCGGCACGGCGTCGAGCGCCGCCTGGATGCGCGCGTAGGGTTCCGCCTCCGTGCCGGCCCCCGTGTCCGCGTTGCCGTCCTCCGCCGCGGCGTCCACGTAGACGACATGCGTCGCCAGGCAAAAGGTGAGCGTCATGGCCCGTCCGTTCTCGGGAACGAACGGCACGCGCTCGTTCGCGTCTGGGAAGACGTAGCGGTCCGGCACCGAGCCGCCCTGCACGAGGTACCCGAAGAACGGCTTGAGGCTGGCCGCCGCCAGCGTCGCCGCGTCATCCGCCTGCAGGTCGTAGCAGACGGGCCACGTGTCCGTATAGACGGTCTGGGCGATGTTGGCCACGCCGTGCACGCCGTTCACCGAAATGCAGCTCGTGTTGTCGCTGCTGAACGAAACCGCGGCGGCGGGGGTCATCGTCTCCTGCACGGCGCCCGCGTGGATTTTTCCGTCCACGGGCGTCACGGCATGGCCGTAGCAGTCCGTCCAGCGGTACTCCTCCGGCAGAACGTCCAGCAGCGCGGCGTCGCCGACGTCCAGCGCCGGCGAGTCGGCCACCTCTTTGTTCGCCAAGGTCGTGGCCTTCACCAGCCGGAAGTCGTTCACCGCGGTGCCGGCCGTCACGCCGTCGGCCTTGGAGAACACGCTCGTCGCCGTCGCGTTCGTGCTGGAGACGTCCGTTGGGTTCGAGGCGTTGCCCATGCCGTCGCGTCCGTTGGAGAACACGGAGTTCCTCAAGATCGGCGAGTAGATGCCGCCCTGCCTGAAGATCGTGTTGCAGATGTAGCGCGGCGCGGTCGTGGACGTGCCGTTGCGCGCGTTGTCCTGGATCGTGCAGTTGATCACGTGGTTGGCCGTCGCGCCGTCGCCCTTGGTGCCGCGCAGCAGATGGTAGTCAAGCGTCAGCATGCCGTTGTGGGCCACCGCGCACCACGCGAGGTTGCAGTAGTCGGCCACGGTCGGAACCGCCGTCGCGCGGCAGTGCGTGATGATCGTGCGCGCCACGTTCACGTACTTGAGGGCGGCTCTGCAGGAATAGCAGTCGTCGATCGCGCAGTCCGCCACCCACGGCATCCCCGCCATCGCCGTCGCGGCGTCCAGCTTGCAGTACACCGCCGCGCCGCCGTTGGAATTGCTCCCGTTGCCGAGCTTCGAGGTGCCGCAGCGGCGGATGGTGAAGCCCTGCACGACGGTGCCCACCGCCGCCGCCTTCGCGATCACCACGCCGCCCACGGCGTCGGCGGAAGTCGACTTCCCCTCGACGTAGTTGCCCACGAGGCACGTCACGTCGCGTCCGCCCGACGAGACGAGCCTGATCGGCTTATCGACGTACACGCGGCAGGCATGGTAGCCTGTCGTCGCCGCCACCTTCCCCTGGTCGTCGCCGTAGATGCCGGGCGCGACCAGCACGGTGTCGCCGGCCGCCGCCGCGTTCACGCCATCCTGGATCGTCTTGTAGGCCAACTGCCACGATGAGCCGTCGTGGCCCGCATAGTCGGCCAGGTTGTTGTCCACGTAGACGGTACCGGCGGCGACCGTCCGCGCGCCGACGCACGTCATGGCCGCCACGGCCATTCCACACGCAACGATTCTGAATGTTCTCATATGCTTTTCCTTCTTTACTACACTACACGTATGTGTAGAGAAGTATAACAAAACTCCGCCCGTTTGTGTAAACCGCAGCCGGTCGTTCACGGCCTAGACGAACGCGCCGGATGAGGACGCGGCGAGAAGTCGCCGCCGATCTGCCGCCCCACGCGCAGGGCGTTGCCGAGGTCCTCCAGCTCGTAGATGCGCAGACGCTTCTGGACACCCGGATGATTAGGCGAATGGAGCGCAATCGCAAGCGTCCCCTCAAACGTGCGGAACGTCATGCCGTGCCCCGAATCATTCTCGTAGATGACCGTATGGTCGGTCCACGGCCCGCGCAGCTTGCCGGACGCCGAACGCGAGGCGATCTGCAGATAGCCCCGGCGCGCCGAGCTCCACAGCATGAGCAGCTCGCCCGTCTTCGAGCGGTAGAGGAACGGACCGTCCGTCACATACGTACGCGCAGGAAACTTCGCGGCGTCTTCCTTCCAGAGGTCGCTCGCGCGGAAAAGCGTCACGGGTTTCCCCGCGGCCCGCGTCAGGTCCGGTGTCAGCTCCACCGCGTCCATCGTGCCGTCGCGCATCTGCGTCCACTCGTGGCAGAACACCATGTAGGGCTTGCCGTCCTCCTCGAAGAACGTGCCGTCGAGCGTGGCCCAGTCGCGCGGCGGGATCGGGCCGTCGCTCCACGTCTTGAACGGCCCCTCCGGACGGTCGGCCTTGAAAATATAGGTGGAGAGACGCTTGCGCAGGTAGTTCCCCTTCGGCTGCCACCCCTTCTCCGCCATCGGCCGTACGCAGTTCGTGGGACACAACTTCGTGCAGATTGTACCGAAAATGTAGTACGCCCCCTTGTA
The DNA here is from genome assembly GCA_946543025.1 of uncultured Verrucomicrobiota bacterium. Taxonomy (GTDB): domain Bacteria; phylum Verrucomicrobiota; class Kiritimatiellia; order RFP12; family UBA1067; genus RUG572. The sequence continues at coordinate 10,194 of CAMNLN010000034.1, read as the reverse complement.
GACATGCATCTCGGGCGCCCAGACCGCCGAGCAGCCGTACGAATCCGGCACGCGCAGCACCTGCGTCATCGCGCTCCAGTCCGTCAGGTTCGTGGAGATGCGCATCATCACGCCAGCCCCGACGGGGTCGTTCATCCTGCTGAGCTGGTACAGGCGATAGCATTTCGCGGCGTCGTCCCGCCAGATGAACGGGTCGCTCACCGTGAACGACGATTCCGCCACCGCGCACGCGACGATCCCCGCCGCCGCCAATACGGTCATTCCGCGCATTTCCCACATACCTCCCGCGCACCGCGTCAGCGAATGATGATGCACATGCCACGGTCGAACGCCACGCCGATGGTCGTCAACGTGCCGCCATTCCTCGGCGCGGCGAACGGCTCGGAGCAGACGATGGTGGCCTGTACGCCCTTGAACGGATGCGTCACCTTGAGAAGCCCCGCCAACGTCGCCGCGTGTTCCGTGCCGACGGTGAAGAGCGGCAGGAACTTTGGCGCGACGGAATTCTCGCTCGCCTGAATCTCGACTGCCAGCTGCGTGGCACCGTCGATGAGCGAGACCGGCTTGCCGAGATACTGGTTCGTCCCCGTCCTGTCCGTACGCCCCGAACGGTAGATATCGTTCAACAGGCCGTAGGTCGCCAGCGTCTCGTCCGCTGGATCGGCATCGAGCGCCAGCTTCGTCCCTGGCGCGAAGAACACCTGGAGTCCGTTGAACACCTTGCCCGTGAGCGCCTTCACCGTGCCGCCCGTCACGCGGAACATGTTGTTGCTCGTGAGCGCCGTCGGCTCGGGATTGCCGCCCCCCCAGAACGTCGGCTGGAATCCGCCCAGCTCAAGCGTGCCTTCGCCCTCCTTGACGAGCGTGGCGTATTCGGCGTTGAAGTTCAGCTGCTGCTTGAACGTCATCGTCACGCCGTTCGTCACGTCGAACCGTCCCACGCTCGCGCCGCCGGCGATGCTGTTGCAGATCGACCATCCGCGCGTCTCGTCGTCGAACGTGACGTCGTTCACCGGATGGATGATCGTATAGTCCTCGATCTGCATGGCTAACCGGTCGAACGCCGTGAGCGGCCCGCCGAAGTTCCGTTGGTCCGTGCAGTACACGTGGTTGCAGTAGTCCATGGAGGGCACGGCGATGCTGCTGCCGCCACCGGTCCACGTGTTGTTGGCGCTGTAGCAGAATCGTACCTTGCCGCGCAGGTTCGTGTTGACGGACGTGAACAGGTGGTGTCCGTTCGGCGGATTGGCCTGAGTCGCCTCGCAGTAGGCCTGCACGCGCACGTTGGCGTCGCCTGCCAACTCCGCATCGTAGCGGAAGCCGCGGTCGGACGAAAGCGAAAGCAATATCCAGCGGTCTGACGCCGAACTGAAGCGGCAGCGTCCGGCAAAGATGCAGAAGCCGGACTTCGGAACCGGGACCGGACACGGGGAAAGGGAACGGTTGCCGCTTGCATAGTGGGAGATCGTCACGTCCTTGCTTTGCGCCACGCAGTAGAGATGGTCGTTCGTGATGGCCAAGCTGCGGACGGCCAGCGTCGCGCCCTCCTTGAGCGTAAGCGAATCTCCCCCGAACCCGTAACCGCTCACGTCCGTTCCGTTCACCTTCGCCTGGTTTGGCGAACGAATCAGCTTTCCGACAACAAGATAGTTCGTGCCCGGCCCCGGGTAGGCGCCGTCGCTCCAGCCGTTTCCGATCGACGCGGTGGCACTCTTGCAGAACGACTCGCGCACTTTGTTCGCATCGGCAGTGGTCAGCTCGATGACCGGCCCGCGCGCGATCCACAACGTGGAAAGACCGCCGTCGTCCGGCGCGACGGAAAGCGAGAAGCCGGCCGCGTCGACGCCGCCGTCGAGCACGAAGTCGTTGACGTTCAGCGTCACGCCCGCCGGCGCCTTCAGGAGCGCGTGCCTCACGGCGGACATCCCGGCACCCGAGATCGCGGTCGTCACGCGCACAGGCGCCGTCACGGACAAGGTGTCCGTCACCGTGATCGTGCAACCGTCGCCGGACGCGGTGTCGTAGCGGCAGAGGATGGACGATCCCGCCCGGCACGTGAGCGAACCGAGCGTCAGGTCGATCGCGGCGTCGTACGGCTCCATCCCCGCCTGCGCCCACAGCTCCACCTTGCCGGGGAAGGACGGCACGCCGACGGAGAACGTGACGCGGTTCGTGTCCACCGGCGCGCTCTCGTCCGTATACGGACGAAACACAAACGTCGAGTAGCAGCCCGAAAGGTCGCCCGTGAACCGGAACGTCGAGTTTGTCGCCGCGCAGTTGGCCTGGTTGTAGCTCGACCGCTGGAAGCGCCACCGCGTACCCGGCTCGCCCACGACCGTGCCCGTGAACCACAATCCGGCACCCTGCATTCCCGCCTGAAACGTCTTCTGGTTGATGCCGCTACAGAAGTTGTTCTCCGGCGGCGCGGCCACCGTGATCTTGCCCGCGACCTTCGTTCCCCGGTCGTTGTACTGGTAGAGGCCGCCCTTCACAAGCACGACGCCGTCGTTCTGGAACTCGACGGTCCGGACGGCAGCCGTGTCCAACGTGCAGCAGGCAAGGCTCCCTGCCGACGTCGCCGTGCCGATCGTGAGCGACTTGCCCGTGAACACGTAGTCTCCGTAGTTCGGCGTACGCAGGACACGGCTTGAGGCGATCAGGTAATCGACCGTCGGATCGTCCGGCAACTTGCCGTCGCTCCAGTTGGCGGCGTTCGTGAAGGACGAGTTGCCAATCGCGTCGTTGCTCAAGAGCGTCACGTCGCCTCGAGAATGCAGGCTGACACCAATTCCGGCGACTATCGCCAGCATCATCCGTTTTGCGACATGTCCTCTCATAAAATGGAATCCTTTCTGGTATTTGCGTTGAACCCATACTCGCCTGGCAGGGTCACGCGTCCCGCGTGACCGCGCACGACAGCGCGACGCGCCTGCCGGTGCGCGCGCTCTTGCGCTCGGCGTCGACAAGAGCCACCGAATCGCGCGCGTCCTGCGGCGTGAGCGGACCCTTCTCCGCCGTGCCGTTCACGTGCGCGAGGAACCACTTGATCTCGTTCTCGTAGCCCGTCCCCTTCCCGAGCTTCGGCTTGAACGCCTTGCCCTTCGCGGGATAGACGGTGAAGTCCTCGGCGGGGCGCGTCGTAGAGATCGCCGTCGCGCGCTCGAAGACGACGCGGAAGCCGGCCTCGAAGCCGAACTCGCCCGTCGGCGCCCAGCTGACCGTCGAGGTCACGACCTTGTCGGGGTACTCGTAGAGCGTGTGCGCGTGGTCCGTCCAGCCGCCGTCCGCGTGGAGGTGGGCGCGCGTCGTCACCGCCGTCGGCAGGCCGAAGAGCCAGTTGATCATGTCGGCGTCATGGATGTGGAAGTCCAGCTGCACGCCGCCGGACTTCGACTCGTCGAGGAACCACGACTTGCCGCCAGTGTTCCAGCCGGGCGCGTTGGAAAGGCGGGAGAAGTCCGCCGCCACCACCTTGCCGTACTTGCCGCTTTCGATCATCTTCTGAAGGCAGACGTAAGTGGGCCAGAATCTAAGGCACTGCGCCACCATGAAGCGGCCCTTCGCCTTGCGCGCGGCGGCGAGCATCCGGTCGCACGCCTTCGCGTCGAGCGCCATCGGCTTCTCGCAGAGCACGTGAAATCCGGCGGCGAGGGCCTTTTCCGCCATTGCGGGATGAAGCGGCGTAGGGAGCGTGACGTCGACCACGTCAAACCCGCCCGCCGCGAGCATCGCGTCGAAGTCGTCGTAGATCTTCGCGTCGCCGTAGTCCGTGGACTGGTCGGCACCGGCGATGTTGCCGCCCGAAGATTTCTCCAGCTGCGCGAGATTGGAGTCGCAGATGGCGGCGACCTTCGCGCCGCGCAGCTTCTTCCAGCACCCGTAATGCATGCGTCCCATGAACCCGAAACCGACGATTGCAATCTTTTTCATGGCCACATTATACCACAGTGCCGCGCGTCGCGAAAACCCACCTGCCGACGGCGCGGGCGCGCGCATGAGCAGGCTGTCTCAGCGCCAGGCGCCGTCGTCGCCGACGGCGAGGATGCCCATCGCGGTGCGCAGCGCAAGGTCGCACATCCGCCATTCCACCACGGCGGAGCAAAGCGCGTTCTGCGCCGTGAGGAGCGCGCTCTCGGCCTCGAGGATGTCGCGCATCGAGCTCCTGCCCGACTGCATGAAGAGGTCGTTCGACTCCACGCGCTTCTGCGCCACCTTGAACGCCTCCACCTTGTTCTCATAGAGCGCGCGGGCGGCCGTCAGGTCGCGGTAACCGGCGCGCACCTCGTTCTTCACCTCGTCCTCGCTCTCCTCCAGCGCACGGCGGCTCTGCTCAAGCCCGATCAGCGCCCTGCGGTAGGCGTTGCGCTCCTTGCGCCGGTCCCACGGCGCGGAGAAGCGAATCTTGGCCGTCGTGGCGATCACGTCGTCCACGCTGTCCTTGTGCTGGCGACGCTTCGCGTCATACGTGGCGCCGCCCTCCACGGTCAGGTCGGCGCGCAGGGCGTCCGCCGAGACGCGGACGGCGCGCTCGGCGTCGACCACGTCTCCGCGCACGACAAAGAGGTCTCGCCGCTCGACGAGAGCAATGTTCTGCGCCTCGCCTTCCGCCGGATAGTCCGTGAGCGCGTCCGGCTGGTCGCGGGCCTTCGCCGCCATCATGTCCTGCAAACGCGCGAGTTCCTCGTCCCGCAGGGCGACGGGCGCGTCGGGGGAGAGCCCGAGCAAGATCTTGAAGTTGTCGAGCGCGTTCTCGTAGCTCTTTTGCGTGGTGATGATCGACTGGCGCGCGGTGAGCAGGTCTGTCCGCGCCTGGTCTACCTGGATGCGGTCCATGCGTCCGGCCTTGAACATCATCTCCGCGCGCTTCCAGTTCTGCTCCAAGCGTCCGGCGTTCCCTTCCGAGTTGCGCCGGTTCTGCGCATAGGAAAGCACGTTGTAGTAGGCTTTTGCGATCGAAAGCGCGTATGTCTGCCGGTAGCGCTCGAACGTCAGAAGCGCGTAGTCGAGGTTGCGTTCGGCCTGCGTGAGCGGCTCGCGCACAATATCCCGCCCGCTCCCGCGCAGGAGCGGAACGGTCGCCGTCAGGTCGCCCGTCCAGGCGAACGAGTGCCAGTCGTCGCGAATCATCTTCGTCACGTCGATGGCCATGTTGCCGGCGAGCGTCGCGCCTTGCTCGAACTTCCGGTTGGCGCCGCCCCCCGCCTGCGCGTAGTCCTTGGTAAGTTCCGGCTTGCCCGTGAGCGCCCCCACGAGGAAGCTGCTGAAGGTCGTGTCGAACGCATGGCGCTCCGTGTCGAGCGCGAGCGCGCGCTGGTAAACGGTCTCCTTCAGCGTCTGGTACTTGCGGTTGTTGCGCGCGCCCAGCCGCAGCGCGTCGTCGAGCGAAAGGTATGTGACGCCGTTCGAGGGGTCGAGCGGCGCGACGCCGTCGATGCGCGGGAAGATCGCGTTGGTGACGCCCTGCCGGACGGCCTCGAGCGCGATGCGGAGCGTCAGCACGTCGAGGGGACGCGACACGTTGAATTCGTTCGTCGATCCCGTCTGTTCGCGCCAGTACGCCGTCGCGAGCCCGACAGCCGTCTCGTCCGCCTCCTTCTCGGCCTTTTCGGGCGTGAGGCAACCGGCAAGGCACGCGAAAAGCCCAGCCGTCGGCAATGCGGCACGCAGGATCCTGAAAAGTCTCCCTCGCATGGCGGTCACCGTTCCTTCCATTCGGCGGCAATCACGGCGTCCGCCCGCGCGCGCACCTCGTTGAGCGTGCCCGTCTTGACGCGGTGCCATAGCTTGAGCGCGTCCAGGTCGGCCACCGTCACGCCGTGCCCCCAGTCGTCGAAGAACGAATCGACGTTGCGCGGCACGCCGAGGTCAACGAAGAGCACGTTGCGATCGGCCACCGTCGCGCGCATCGCCGCCGTCACCACGGGCTGCGCGGAATCGACGGCGCTGAGCACGATGTCCGCCGTCGCCAGCGCAGACGGCAGATCGTCCATCTGGATGACGTCGGGCGGACGTCCCGCGAACGCGGCGACGTCCGGCCGGTTGCGATGGTAGGCCCACGTGACCTGCGCCTCCGTACGGGCAAGGGCGGCCACCGCGCCGCGTCCCACCATGCCCGTGCCGATCACGAGCACGTGCGTCCGGGCGTCGAGCCCGCCATGGACGTTCAGGTAGCGCACGGCCACCTGGTCGATCTCCGCCACGTGCAGCAGACCTTCCACGCTTTGCCGCACGGCCTTCGCCACGCGGAGCGTCTCCGCGCCCGTGTGCCGGATCGCCGGGCCAGACCAGCCGTTCGCGGCGGCCTCGTCGAGCGCATCCTTCACCTGCGAGACGATGTGATTCTCGCCTAGAAGCGAGGACTCCAGCCCGGCCGTCACGCGCACCAGATGCCGGAACGCCTCGTAGCCCCGAAAGATGAACTGCTCTTCCTCCGCCAACCGATCGAAACCCGTCAGACGGCGCAAGAGCGCGAGCGTATCGGGGTCGGACGAGGCCTGCACCACCAGCTCCACGCGATTGCAGGTGTTGAGAATGAAGAACTCGCGTACGCCGCGCACGCGCGCGACAAGCCGTCCGACGGCCGCGCGCTCGACGGACGGCAGATGGTAGGGCGCGCGCTTGCGCGAGGGCAGGAGCGCATCGCTCGTGCCAAGCACGATCAGTTCCGGCGCGGTGCTTCCGCCCAGCAACGCCGCGATCTCGTTCTTCGCGTCGCGCGCCGCCGCGCAGTCCTGCCCGCTCGTGGAAACCGACACCGTCAGGTCGCCCACGCGCGCCGTCGCCGGCGTCGTAAAGTCGCCGTCTGCCCAGTTGAGGTCCGCGCAACAGCACGGCACGCGCGCCGCGCGCGCGTCGTCGAGGACCGCGCGGTTGACATGCTTGTCGTCCGTACAGGCAAAGACGAGCAGATGCCCCGTCGCGTCCCCCGCGCGCCACGTGCGGCGCGTCCAGACGATGCGTCCAGCCTCCGCAAGTTCCGCGAGCGCGTCGACCGCGTCTGGACAGACAAGTTCGACGGCCGCGCCCGCGTCGAGCAGAGACAAGACCTTGCGACGCCCCACCTGCCCCCCGCCGACGACCAGAACCGGCCGTCCGTCGAGGATCAGGTTGAGCGGCACGGTCTGCCGCCGAGGTCTTTCCGTACGATGCATGGGGCGGATATTCTACCAAAAAAAATCGCGGCGCGCCCGCAAGTGCATTGGACGAGAGCCGCTTCCGCGTTTTCACCGAATGGTGGAGAAGATGAGATTCGAACTCACGACCCCCACGTTGCGAACGTGATGCTCTACCAACTGAGCTACTTCCCCGTGGGGTGAAAACGGCAAGTATGATATCATATTCCGGCTGTGACCGCAAGGGGGAATTTTGAAAACTAGAACTTTGCCGCGTTGGCGAAGATCGTCGCGCCCGCCGGCGAGGCGGGGTCGAGCGGAAACGTCGAGACGATCAGGCGTCCTTTCCCATGGCGGAAAGTCGCCAGATTGAACGACCGGTTGTAGACGAGCGGGCCGCCCACGTTGAAGTTGACGGACGCGAAGGTGTCCGGCTCCGTATCGGTGACGAACCCGAAGAGCGGGAAGCAGCCCTCATAGAAGTCCCAGTCGAGGAACCCAGTCTTGAGGCCATTCGTGAGCGCGTCCGGCAACATGAGCGTGTCGTCGTGGTAGAGCCAGTGGCTGCGGGGAATGACGGCCAGGTTCTTGAGCGGCAAAAACTTCGGCGGCTTGTTTCCCCACTTCTCCAGACGGACAAGCGCCGTCGCGCCCGCCGCCACGCGCGCCATCGCGGCCGAGCCCGCCGCCTCGTCCACTTTCCCGAGGTCGATGAAATCAGGTCGCGTCACCTGGGCAGCGGGCGTCTCGCCCGTTGCCGCCTCCGGATGCGCCGTCACGTAGAACCCCTTCTCGAACGCCGCCGCGTAGCCACCGTGGTCAAGATACGCCCGCAGCCGGTACGCGCCCGGCGCAAGCTTGGCGTCTGCCGTCAGTTTCGCTATGGGATAGGCTACCGCGCGCAGACCATCCCTGTCCTTCTGCGGCACGCTGAACGGCACGGCCGTCGAACGCCACTTCACACCACCATTCGCGTCGACGATCGCGAAAGAGGCCTTGTAGTCGCCGTCGCGCAACGCGTCGAAGTCGGCAAGCACGGCCTCGAACGACACGGCGTCACCCGCGAAATAGTTGTATTTCGAAAGGAACAGGCACCAGCGCAGGTCGCTCCAGCCGTCGCGAAACACGTCGAAGTTGCCGTCCTTGATCCGGCGAAAGAGCGACATCGGCCCCTCGCCGCAGATGGCGTGGTCGAGCGCGCCCGTGAGGTTGAAGCCCGCGAAACGCGGGTTCGCGCGGACGAGGTCGAAGCCCTCACGCCGCGTACGGGCGTTCATGCGCTCGGACGCGCGCAAGAAGTCGACGGGATCGGCGAAGAACCGCGCGAGGCCGAGCTTCTTCCAGTCGGCGAGGAACTTGTCGCGTATCTCCGCCATACGCTCGTAGTCGGGCGCCGTCGGCGGAATGCCGCGCCGCTCGAACTCCTGGCAGTGGTCGATCACGTCGAGGAGCGACCCGATGCCATACTCGGAGAGGAACGCGGGCTTCGCGTCCGCGCTCCACGTGCGGAGCTTGCGCACCACGTCGGCGTCGTGCGGATAGCCGGGATAGTAGTGGAGGTCGCCGCAGGCGGGCTTGAGCCCATGCTTGCCGGAAAGCGGCGCGTCGTTGTTGACGAGCTCGCCGTCCTCGCCCCACACGCAGTCCCACGTCACGCTGCCGGGGTTCGAGACGGAGCCGACGCTCCAGTCGGGGCCGGGCTTGCCGTCGAACTGGTAGTTCCACGTGCTTTTCTCGCCATTTGGACGCTTGGGCCAGAGGTCCCAGCGGCCGGAGCTGTAGATCCAGAGGCGCGTGGGATCGAGCGTGCGCATCTCGGGCAGCATGTCGCGCGCGGCGGCGATGGCGTCGCCCTGCCGCATCTCGTTGATCGCGCCCCAGATCGTGAGCGAAGGATGGTTGCGGTCGCGCTTCATCTCGCAGCGCATGGAGTCGAGGAAACGTCGCTTCGCGTGCGGGGAATCCTCGAGGCACCACGAGGCGTACGTCTCCTGGTAGACCATGAGGCCCAGCCGGTCGCAGAAGTCGAGCTGGCGGGGCGTCGCCTGCGTGGCGATGAAGCGCACGCAGTTGTAGCCCATCGCCTTCATGTTCTGGAAGTCGCGGAACTCCAGCTCGGGCGTGGCGGCGTCCAGAACCGCAAGACCGCCGGGCAGGTGGTTGCCGGTGTGCGCGCTCTTGAGAAAGATACGCTTCCCGTTGAGCGTAAACCAACCCTTCTCCACGCGGAAGTCGCGGAAGCCAAAGCGCGTGGCGTAGCCGCCTGCCGTGAGCGTGTAGACGTTCGGCGTGTCGATGCTCCAGAGCTTGAAGCCTGGCACGTCGAAGGAGATTTCGAACGTCGTCTCGCCGGGCGGCAGGGTGCGGCGCGCCGAGGCGGTACAGACAGGACGCGGCGCGTCGTCCAAAAGAACGGCGTACGGGACATCCTTTTCGCAGGAAGAGCCGGAATCGTTACGAACCGTAATCTCGACCGTCACGCGGCCGGTCTTCCAGTCCGCTTTCACGAACGCGTCCGTCACGCGCACGGCCGGCACGGCCTCCAGCGTCACGGGCAGCGTGATGCCGCCCGTGTTATAGCACCAGCCGGGCTTGAACTCCATCTTCTCGAACTTGTTGCGGTGCGGCACTGTCTTGCACGTGAAGCCCTCGATCGGCGTCTCGCCGGGGTTGATCACGCGCACGGCGAGCAGGGACTCCGCCTTGAGCGCATCGGTCACGTCGAACTCGAAGGTATTCTCCGCCCCCTCGTTGCTGCCAATCTTCGTGCCGTCGAGGTAGACGTCGCAGAAGTAGTCCACGGCTCCGAAGCGGAGAACCGCGCGCTCGTCCGTGCGCATCGCAGGACGCGCCACGTGCCGCCAGTACCACGCCACGCCGCAGGAATGCGGATAGGCTTGCTGGATCACGCCGGGAACCGGCGCCGGCTTCGCGTCCGCCCGTACGGCCGCCGCCCAGCCGTTCGTCTTGCCCGCGTTCGCCGGATCCATCGCGAGCATCCATTCGCCATCAAGTTCGACAGCCCCTGCCGCAAAAGCGCTTCCAATCGCCGCGACAAAAATGACCAGACCATTTTTCATGC